>CAZQYL010000018.1:1849-12117 GCA_964597425.1 uncultured Ignavibacteriales bacterium
TTTACAATTTTGTAATCTTTCAAGAACGAGGGATCTTTATAAGTAATAACAGCAAAACTGACTTTGCCTTTAAATGGTGAGTTTGCCTTTATAAAATCTGCGGAAAGTTTAATTTGATTTTTCTGATCTGTCATTAAAATTATTAGTATACTGTATAAATTAATTAAACGATAGCATTTCAATTGTTCTGCGTGTAAGCAATGTCATCTTGGGTTCAGCCTCGGCTGCTGATTCCAGAATTTCAGCAAGTACTGCCGGTTTAAGCGTATCAGGGAGTCCCATATCTGTGATTATTGAAAGTCCCAGAGTTTTTATGCCGAGATTCGAAGCAACAGTAGCTTCCGGTATAGTGGACATGCCTACTGCGTCGGCGCCGAATTTCCTTACCATCGCATATTCAGCCTTCGTTTCAAGCGCGGGTCCGTGTAAAGATAGATAAACACCCTTGCGGACACTTATCTCATTCATCAAAGCTGCCTTTTCTGCTATAGCAATCAGTTCTTTATCGTAAAGCGGCTTATTGTATGAATTGAATCTATAATTTTTAAGCGGTGTATCATAATGAAAATTAATATGGTCGCGCATTATCATCAGGTCAGCTTTTTTGTAAATCGGATTGAGTCCCCCGCATGCATTGGAAACAATTAACGCTTTTACTCCCATTGCTTTCATTACCTGCACAGGGTAAGTAATTTCTTCATGGGAATAATTTTCATAGTAATGGAACCTTCCCTGCATTACAACAGCATTCTTGCCGCTTATTTCACCCAGAATTAAATTCCCGTGGTGTGATTCAACCGTTGATACAGGGAAATACGGAATTTCTTTGTAATCTATCCTGTGATGAATGTTAATATCTTTAACCAAACCGCCCAAACCTGTACCAAGAATTATACCAATATCAGCAGAATACCCGCCGGTATGATTTTGCAGGAAATCATGGGTAGTGTTAACATGTTTATCTGTTCTTAAAACTTTTCTCAACGGCAGGAAGTGTTTTGTTTATGTTTAAGTATTGTTGTTGGTCACAAACTGCCAAAGCAGCTCAAGACCAACAACGGGGAATTTATTTTATTTTTATTTACTGCTTTGGTCATCAAGTCCCATATTCAGGCTGCCAAGGTTGAGACCAAAAGTATTTGATGGCTGTTCTTCCTTAACCGGTTCGTGGACACTGACCTGTTCCATAGATGCGATATTGTTTTCAAGCTTAAATATCTTGCGGTTACGCTGGTATTCTTCTATGGAATTGAGTTTCTCTACCAGGTAATTTTTGATATCATCAATAACTGCTTCATTTTTATTTTTAAGTTCTTCCAGCTCCTGCCTTAAGTTCAGGAATTCTTCGTGAGCCTGTACCTTGGTTTTGCTTGAAAGTATTTCTGCTTCCTTGATGATAAGCTCCGCCCGCTTCTTTGCGTTTTCAAGAATATCCTCAGCCATATCCTGTGATTTCACAATAGCCTTTTGGAATGTTTTTTCGTTTTCACGGTAAACGCTTATTTCAGTAATAAGCTCTTCTTTCTCTTCATGGAGCTTTGTTACCTGCTCTTTTGTCATTTCCAGTTCCCTGAAGAGGTTTTCGAATGTATTGCCAACAGTATCCAGATATGCTTCAACTTCACTGACATCGTATCCTCTCATGGATTTTTTGAATTCCTGCTTTTTGATGTCGATTGCTGATAGTCTCATTTTTTTATTCCCTTATGTTATATGTTGTTGCTGATAGTTTTTTTGACCCTCACCCCCCAGCCTCTCTCCCAAAGGGAGAGGGGGGGAAGGTTTCTCTATATTTATTTTACAACCTGAAATTCTGAATCCGGTTTTGCACAAACCTTCTTAACGATTTCCGAATATGGCGGAGCCGATGCGAAGCATGTTTGAGCCTTCTTCAAGCGCAATATCGTAGTCTGATGTCATTCCCATAGATAAATATTTCATATCAACTGCCGGAATATTGTGCCCTTTAATTTCTTCAAAAAGCTCTTTCAACTGTCTGAAGTTACCTCTTACAATTTCTCTTTCTGCCGGATCCTTTTCATTTTCCATCATCTTGCCCACTGTCATTAAACCTTTAACCTTAATGTTTTCAAACTGTGAAATTTCTTTCACAAGCATCAAAGCATACTTGGGGTCACAGCCTGATTTCTGATCTTCGCCTGATGTATTTACCTGTACAAGACACTTTATCTTCTTATCGGCTTTAGCTGCTTCTATCTGTATCTTTTGAGCAAGCTTTAAGCTATCAAGAGAATGAACCAGGAATACAAACGGCACAATAAACTTCACCTTATTGGTCTGCAGGTGCCCTATGAGATGCCAATGCATTATCCTGTCACGGAACCCGGGCTCCTTATCAAGCAATTCCTGCACAAGGTTTTCACCGAAATCAAGCTGGTTGTAATCCAGCGCTGAGGCAATTGCGTCCGCGGGGAAAGTCTTGCTGACTGCGATCAGATATATATCTTTCGGATCCCGTCCGCATTGCGTACACACTCTTGCAATCTTCTGTTTGATCTTCAACAGATTATTTTCAATATAGTCGTATTGCCCTGCCAAAAATTTCGGTTATATTTTCAGAATTCCTGTAAAAATATCACTTACACAGGCAATATTCAAGATAAATAGTAATTGGCGGTACAAAACAGGATTTTCTGCTTTGTGTTAAATCTTGATTAAATTCGTTGTAACACAGAATAAATATGCGTATTATTACGCCCAATATCACCAAAATTTATGAAAAGAGTATTACTAATTATTGTAGTTTTTACTGCAATAACAGCCTTCTCACAGGAAAATTTTCTGCCGCACTATCCAACAGCTTTGGAATTGCAGCAAATGGAATATTTGAGGAATAATCCAATACCTCCGGTATTGATGGATCCTAATCCCCCGCCGGGTCCCGTTAGGACCATGGCTGAATGGGAAGAACTCCAGGCTTTGCAGATCACATGGACCTCGCAGCTGCCCATATTAAGGCAGATAGTTGATTACGCACAGGATGAATGTATGGTCTACATTATTTGCTCTGATTCAAACAGCGTGAAGACATACTTGACAAATGGCGGTGTGCCGCTTACTAATTTAAGATTCCTTATAACTTCTTTTAACAGCATTTGGTGCAGAGACTACGGTCCGTGGACAGTATATTCACAGAATATAGATACACTGAGAATAATAGACTGGAAGTATAACCGTACCGCAAGACCGCAGGATGATGCGACACCTGTTTTTATTGCAAATACTATGGGTGTACCAATACACCAGACACTTATAGCGCCAAATGATCTTGTTAACACAGGCGGAAATTTCATGACCGACGGACACGGAACAGCATTCGCATCGGAGCTTATATTGAGTGAGAACGCCCCCGGTAATCCGTATGGTGTTTCAGCTAAAACAGAAGAACAGATCAACTCAATTATGAATTCATACATGGGAATAAACAGGTATATTAAAATGGATATACTGCCCTATGATGTTATTCACCACATTGATATGCATATAAAACTTCTTGATGAGGAGACACTGCTTGTTGGCGAGTATCCCGCAGGAATTGCAGACGGTCCCCAGATAGAATTAAATCTTCAGTATATATTGAATAATTTCCAGACATGTTTTGGTAAACCTTATAAAGTAGTCAGAATTCCGATGCCTCCCGGTCCGAATGGTCAGTATCCGAATAATGGCGGTGATTACAGAACTTATACAAATTCAGTATTTGTAAATAAAACGGTAATTGTACCGACATATGCACCGCAGTATGATACTACTGCCCTGAGAATCTATCGTGAAGCGCTGCCAGGTTACAGGATTGTTGGCATAGATTGCAATGCTATCATTCCCTCACTTGGGGCAATACATTGCATTTCAAAAGAAATAGGTGTTAATGAACCGGTATTCATTTCACACTCCGCGCTGCGCAATACAAACAATACAACACAACCGTATGAAGTTAAAGCATATATAAAATCAAAGAGCGGTATTTCATCTGCAAAGATGTACTGGACACTTGATACAACAAGCGGGTTTACACAAGTAAATATGACAAATGTTGCAGATACATTCCGTGCAAACATACCGGCTCAGCCGATTAATACAAGAGTTTACTATTATATTTCGGCTACTTCAATAAGCGGAAGAACTGTTGCAAAGCCGCTTCCGGCTCCATCGGCAAATTTCAGGTTTCAGGTCACAAATACTGTAGGTATCGAGCCAATTGCTGCGGGAATTCCCGGCAAATTTTCGCTTCACCAGAATTATCCAAACCCATTTAACCCTGTAACAAAAATAAAATTTGATATCGCGAAAAATTCAAACGTGAAGCTTATAATATATGATGTAACAGGACGCGAAGTATTAAAAATAACCGCCGCATATATGACAGCCGGTTCCTACAGCTACCAATGGAACGCGTCTTCATTCGCAAGCGGTATATATTTTTACAGGCTTGAAGCTGGCGAATATTCAGAAGTAAAGAAAATGATACTGGTAAAATAGATTATAAAAATTTTTAAATAATAATTCATAAATCTAACTGATCACAAATTGAAAAAAGCATTCTTCATTCTCCTTCTTTTTTATACTGCAAATCTCTTCGCGCAGTATTCAGAGCAGCAAAGTATAGCTATCCAGCCTCCGTTCCAGAGCATCTCGCCTAACGGCACGCAAAGCTCGGTAGTTATCACAAACGGATTTGATAATATTTTCCTTGGCACAGATTTTGGTGAGCCTTATATTGCTACTAACCCAAGAGATCCGTTAAACAGCGTTTGCGCGTTTAACATCAATAACCTGTATTACACCCTTGACGGATACAACTGGACCAAAAACAATCCGACATTTGCGGGATTCACAGTAATTGGCGATCCGGTTATGGCTTATGACAGTCTTGGGACATGTTACTACGCTCAATTATATCAAAACGGTGCTACATACGGTATCACAGTAATTAAATCAACAAATAAAGGTGTTAGCTGGGTCAATCCTACAAGTGTGTACAGCACAACAGTGGGACTTTCTGACAAAGAATGGATCACTGCTGATCAGACTGCGGGACCATACAGTAATTATGTTTATGTTGGCTGGAGACAGTTCGGCTCAACAGGAATGCGTTTTTCAAGAAGTACAGATCTAGGCTCAACATGGTCAGCTCCGCAGACTTTCCAGGGCGGACAGGGCGCATATGTAGCTGTTGGCCCCAATGGAAACACGCAGGGCGGCAGCGTATATTTTGCGGCTACTACAGGCGGCGGAATGTATATTAACCGTTCAACAGATGGCGGCGCGACTTTCTCTCCCCAGGTTATTGCTGCGGTAATTAATCCTCCGGGTATTTCATGCGCAGGCAGATATACCGTTAAGAACTGTATCAGGAATAATGAATTCCCCAGAATGGCTGCGGATAACAGCTTTACATCCACACGCGGAAACGTATATGTTGTTTTTGCGGCAAACCCGGTTGGACCCGATAATGCCGATATATTCATAATAAGATCAACAGATTATGGTATTACATGGACCTCGCCGCAGAGAGTAAATGATGACGCAACAACAACCGACCAGTGGCTTCCTTCGGTATCAGTTGATAACAGAACAGGCAAAGTATTTGTTTGCTGGTATGATTCAAGAATTGATGCGGCAAGCAATATACAGACAAAACTCTACGCAGCTGTTTCATCAAACGGCGGAACAAGCTTCCAGTCAAATGAAAGTGTTTCGGATGTGAACTTCAATCCTAATTCAATGGCAGTAGGCCAGCCCGGCGGCGAAAATTACATTGGAGATTACATTGGTAACTCCGCAATCGGCAGCACAAGCTACAACGTTTGGATGGATGCAAGAAATAGCAATATGGGAAGTTATGTTGGTTACTACCCTGATTACGCAATGACTGTAAATCCTTCTTCAAGAAGCATAGTTAACGGTGACAGTACAACTTATTCAGTTGTTATCCCGGGAATAAAAGGCGCATTTGGCGAACGCGTTAAGTTTTCGGCTACAGTTGATACATTGCCTTCATCAGGATCACTGCAGTTCAGCTTCCAGAATGGTAAAGATACAATTACTGCCTTTCCTGACTCGGTTACATTAAAAGTAAAAGCTGTAGGAAGCGTAACTTCAAGAAGGTACCGCGTAAATATAAAAGGCAGAACCTCATTGACGAATACTGCAATTCACATCAGAACAGTTGACCTGCTTGTAAATACAGCTCAGCTTACTGTTGGTACCAACAGGAACGGTATCTGTGATTTCAAAGTGAACGGTATACAGTATAATTCATTGCAGAATCTATTTTTCCCTACAGGTACAACAGTTTCGGTTCAGGCTATCAGTCCAAAAACAGTGGGCTTTAACAGGTACATATTCACAAACTGGTCTGATAACGGCGACACAACCCATAATATCACTATTAACGGTAATGTAACCGTACAGGCTAATTACAAACTTCAGTGCAGGCTTGCAATTTCATCATCTGTAGGAAATACGTTTGGTGACAGTTATCACGATTCTGGCGCGACTGTTACATTCGGTGTACTTTCGAGGAACATCGTATTTAACGGAACACCATATACATTCAGAGGGTGGATAGGTTCAGGACTTAATTCATATACAAGCCCTGATAGCACAGGAAACGATACAGCGGTATCAATTGTAATCAGGAATCCTATTTCCGAAGTAGCAAGATGGACTGTACCCATCGGCATTCAGAATATCAGCACGGAAATCCCGAAGGAGTATAAATTATACCAGAACTTCCCGAATCCGTTTAACCCGACTACAAATATCAATTTTGATATAATCAGGAACGGGAATGTAAGGATAATTGTGTATGACCTGCTTGGCAGAGAAGTTGAAACACTTGTTAACCAGGATATGTCACCGGGCAGATACAAGCTTGATTTTAATGCCGTAAACTACGCAAGCGGAATGTACATCTACAAAATTGTCACAAGTGACTTTGTTGATGTAAAGAAGATGTTGATAGTGAAGTAAGGCAGAAGTAAAAAGACAACTAGCAAACAATTAAGAAGAGGCGGCTATTATGGCTGCCTCTTTTTTTATATTTCAATTTAATATTTGGGTTTATATTTTCGTGTTCTTATAAATTAATAATCAACAAAGGGGTAAGTATTTTATGCAGGATACAAAAGCATGGTTAGAATCAATAGGAAAGACAATAGACGCAAAAGACGCTAAAGGTTTCAGTGAGTTCTGTACCGAAGACGGTGAATTCAGATTTGGAAACGCGGAACCGGTTATTGGCAGAAAGAACATTGAAGATTACGTTGCTGCTTTTTTTGGAATGATTGGCTCAAGCAAACATGAAGTTCCGAATTGCTGGAATACAGGCGATCATATCATTTGGGAGGGCAAAGTTACATATACCAGGATTGACGGTAAGGTTGTTCCGGTGAATTTCACGAATATATTCTACATGGAAGGTGATTTGATTAAGAGGTATTTGATATTTATTGATAATACTCCCCTGTTTGCATAGGTTATGACCTCACCCTCGTCCCCTCCCCTGCTCCAAAGGAGTCCCTTCGGGAAAAGGAGAGGGGTGCAAAGTAATAGAGATACCTGCAATTCCTCTTTGTTACTATAGAAGGAGATTGTTCAAAGACTCAGTAGGCAGAAAATTGGAAAAAATAAACCTGTCCGGATTTTATATCCGGACAGGTTTTGTGTTTAAAAATCGCCCTATGAATGAGATCCTTCGTTCTTGACCGCTTCGCAGTCAATCTCTCAGGATTTGGGAGTTACTTCCTTGGCGGAGGTGTGTGCAAAGCAACTTTGTTGCCTTCAGTATCGAGGAATATCGCGAAGTCGCCAATTTCAGGTGTAATTGGTGTTCTTGGAACTACGACATTTCCGCCGGCTTTGCCAATTCTTGCAATAACCTCATCAATGATTCCGTCAGCATTCAGGTAAACCATTGCGCCTTTATCGCTTGGCACATATCCATCACCGTGAACAATTGCGCCGCTTACACCCTGCTGGTCACCGGGGAAAAAACCCATGCGGTATGGACCCATCATCTGGTCATCCATTTTAACTTCAAAAATAGCTTCATAAAATTTTCTTGCCCTGTCAAAATCAGTTACAGGCAGTTCAAACCAGTTTATTGTGTTTCTCATTGTAAGTAAAACCTTTCTATGGATGATTGTTAATTATACTACAAATCTAAGGCATTGAGTGTTAACTCACTTCTTAATTCTTGCTAATTTGTGTTCAAATGAACTGTAACCGCTTCGCATTGTATCAGGCGAGATACCGTACTTCTGTTTAAACAGCCAGCTGAACGAGCTTAAGCTCTGGAAACCTACTTCAAAACAAACATCAGTAATGGTCATATCGGTTTTCATTATCAGACTTGAGGCTTTTGCCAGCCGCTTGTATGTAATGTATTGGTAAGGCGTATCATTAAATACTTTTTTGAATAACCTGAGGAAGTGAAAATTTGACATACAAGCAGCTTTCGCAGCGTCTTCGATCTTAATTTCAGAACAGAAATTATCATCAATGTAATCTTTTGCGTTATTAATGCGTTTATATACTTCAATTTTAGTTGAGCGCTTAACCGCGGGTATGCTCTGAATCTCCTCCCCCACTTGTTTGTGAATTTCAAACAGTACTTTGAGCATAAGGAAAAACTCTTCATCAAGCCACTGGTCATCATCAAATCCCGTTTTTGCAGCGAGGCAGAATTTATAGATATACGGCATCAGCCTTCCGTCAAAGGGATATATCATTTCCATAAATGTTACGGGCTGCTCAGATATTTCTGTGTTATTGTGAGCGTTATCCAATGCATTTTCGTCGTCTGCAACAAGACTCTTAAGAGCATCTTCGGCAAAGGATGGCCGGAAAAACACTGAGAGTGTTTCGCATTCAGTTTCCGACTGAATGCGTGCTGTGTATCTTTGCCCTGCGTTGAAAATGAGGTAGTTATACGGCTGTACCCGGTAGCTGCGCTGTTTGGTTGCAAAATATTCTTCGCCCTTTAAAGTGAACTTCAGTGTCAGCGGTCCGGTATGCAATGGGTAATAAGCTGAATTGGTTTTGTTGTAAATAATCATATTGGGCCATTTGTACTTTGGACATGGCGAATTTACATCAAAACCGGGTTTTGTATAATTGGGGTAACCTTTTAGTATCATAATAATTGAATTTACAGAGGGCAGGCAATTTTATGGATAAATGAACAATTAAACAACTGAAAAATGAGGGTTCTTTATTCCTGCAAACACAATTACTGATTTGTTTAATCAATATGAGCAAAAAACATGAAAAATGAGAATTTATACATCTTGAATTAACTTGACAAATCAAGTTTGTTATATTATTTTGGAAACTAATAGAACGATAATCGTTTCCACTGTACTCAAGCTAAATGAAATGATAACAGAAGAACTGATAAAACCGAAACTTAATCCCATACCCGAAGATAAACTTAAAGTACTGAACTACGCCCAGGATAGATTTTTTAAAGAAGGGTTTTACAAGATCACAATGGATGAAATATCCAAAGAGCTTGGAATGAGCAAAAGCACATTATACAAATTTTTCCCGTCAAAGCTTGAAATGCTTGATGAAGCCATATTTCTGCTTATATCAACTGTAAAAAGCAGGGTACAAAGTTCAATAGCCTCGGATGAGAACGCAGTTGAAAAATTTGTAATGGTTATCAGGGTGCTTACGGCTACAATAACCAGGTTCTCGGATAAGTTCATGAGTGACCTCCAGCACCATGCCCCGCAGATATGGGTGAAGGTTGATGAGACCCGGAAAAAACTGCTCTATGAAAATATCTCAAAGATAATAGTCCAGGGGCAAAAAGAAGATCTGATAAAAAAATATCCCCCGGAACTGATAATAACACTTATTACAGGGGCAATACGCGGCGTAGTTAATCCGCAATTCCTTATTGCAACCAGGTTCAGTTACAACGATGCTGTACATTATGCATTCAAAATTCTGCTAAGCGGAATTCTAACAGAAAAAGGACAGGTAATTTTTAATAAAATAAAATTATGAAAAGGAAATTAAGAATAATTTCAATTGCTTCTGCTGCTTTAGCTCTCACATTATATGTTTCAGGCTGCGGTAACGGGAAGGATACAAATTCTATTAATGCTTCAGGTACAATTGAGTCGGTAAACGTTACCATAAGCAGCAAAACATCCGGAACAATAAATAAAATAAATTTTAAAGAAGGCGACCGGGTAAAGAAAGGCGACCTTCTGGTTGAAATAAGCCATGAC
>CAZQYL010000018.1:12217-17304 GCA_964597425.1 uncultured Ignavibacteriales bacterium
TATGACCTTACTGTAACGCAGTATAATTCCACAAAGGAAAATCTCGCAAAGGTAAAAACAATAATCAGACCCGAAGAGATCGAACAGGCTCAGGCAAATCTGAAAAAGGCTGTATCGATGGTTGACCTTTTAAAGCAAAATATCGAAGACTGCAAAATATATGCTCCTTCAGACGGATTCGTTTCAAAAAAATTCATAGAAGAAGGCGAAAATGCCGTAATGGGCGGTTCATTACTGAGACTAAGCAATCTTGAGACAGTGAATCTTGTAATATATATACCCGAAACTGAACTTGCGAAAGTGAAGCTCGGACAGGAAGCTGATATAACAATCGACGCATTCAAAGATAAGAATTATAAAGGTAAAATAATTTTTATTTCACCCGAAGCAGAGTTTACACCGAAGAACATACAGACTCCAGACGAACGTACGAAGCTGGTATTTGCCATAAAAATTGAAATACCGAATCCGCAATTTGAGTTAAAACCGGGTCTGCCCGCGGATGCAAAGATCAATTTTCAATGATCAATTAGCAATAAACAATGATACACACTCCGTCACCGCTTTCAGCGGTGCCACCCCTCTTGAGAGGGGAATTAAAAAAATGACAGAACAGGCTATTGAAATTAAGGGATTAACCAGGGCATTTGATAAACTGATTGCCGTAAATGACATTTCCTTTAATGTTGAAAGGAAAGAAGTCTTTGGTATAGTTGGTCCCGATGGCGCCGGTAAAACCACACTAATCAGGATGCTCTGCGGCCTGGTAAAACCTGATAGCGGTACTGCAAACCTGCTTGGATTTGACCTGCTAAAGCAGACAGGCAGAATTAAAGATGAAATAGGATATTTATCGCAGAAGTTCAGTCTATACGCGGATTTGACCATTGACGAAAATATTGAGTTCTTTGCTGAACTGCATGGTGTGAAGAATTTTAAGGAAAGAAGAAATGAACTTCTGGAATTCACACGCCTAACCAAATTCCGTAAATTCCTTGCAGGAAAACTTTCCGGGGGAATGAAACAAAAACTTGCGCTTGCCTGCACACTTATACACAAACCCAAAATTATTTTTCTTGATGAGCCAACTACCGGAGTTGACCCGGTTTCGCGGCGCGATTTCTGGAAGATACTTTCTGAATTGCATAATGACGGGGTTACAATTGTGATATCTACTCCATATATGGATGAAGCTGAGCGCTTTAATACCATTGTTATGATGAATAACGGTAAGCTTCTTATGAATGACTCCCCTGCTGCCATAAAAGCCGGTATGAATAAAGTCATATTAGAAATTGTTACACCGGCCCTCAGAGAAACATACAAGCTGATTGCCGATAAAACTGATTTTGAATCACAGTTGTTTGGCGATAGAATTGATATAGCCATAAATAATTCCGGCGATGTACCGGTAATTGAAAAATTGTTGGCGGAATCCAATATTGAATTAAAAGATAAACGAATTAAGCCGGTATCACTTGAGAATGTATTTATACACGTTCTTAAAGAACAATAATCGAAACAGAATACATTGCCAATCAGGAGTCTGGAAATAAGAAAAACAAAAAAATGGATCCTTCGTTGCACTCAGGATTAAAGAATTCGATAGAAGTAAAAGATCTGACGAAAAAGTACGGTAAGTTCACTTCAGTTGACAGCATTTCATTTGAAGTTGAACAGGGTGAAGTATTTGGATTTTTGGGCGCCAATGGCGCCGGGAAATCCACAACCATAAAAATGCTGTGTGCGATTCTCGAGCCGACAAGCGGCGACGCAATGGTTGCTGGATACAGCATAGAAAAAGAACCTGATATGGTAAAACGCAATATCGGGTATATGTCACAAAAATTCTCATTATATACGGATCTTACCGTGGAAGAAAACATTAACTTCTTCGCAAGTGTGTACGGACTCAAAGGTAATGCTCTGGATGAAAGGAAAAAGTGGGTATTGAATACCGCGGGACTTACTGACCGGAAGGATTCTTTAACCGGGACGCTTTCAACAGGCTTTAAGCAAAGGCTTGCCTTAGGCTGCGCCGTGATACATGAGCCAAAAATTGTTTTTCTGGATGAACCCACGGGCGGAGTTGACCCGATATCGCGAAAAAATTTCTGGGACCTGATAAATGATCTATCAACTAACGGTACAACTGTTTTTGTTACAACACATTATCTCGATGAAGCCGAATTCTGCAACAGGATAATGATGATTGACGCCGGCAAAATTATCGCAGGCGGCTCTCCCGGTGAGCTTAAGACGAAGTATCTTTCAAATCCCATTTTTGAAGCTGAAACCGGCAATGCTGATGCCGCAATAAAGATACTGGATAAGATCACCTGGATAAAAAGCAGTGCATACTTTGGGGAGTATATACATATTACGTTGAATAAAGATGAGCTGAATAATGCAGATATGCGGAAAAATGAAATTATGGATATACTTGGCAAAGATAATATAAGCGTAAAAAGAATTGAAAGAATCGCTCCCTCACTTGAAGATGTTTTTGTGAATTTGCTTGAGAAGGATAAGTAGATTACAGATTGCAAATTGCAGATTTTAGATTAAAGGTAGTAATTGTTAATTATTAATTGAAATGTTAAACAGGATATACGCACTGGTTAAGAAAGAATTCAGGCAGATAAGGCGTGATGCAAGAACGCTTTACCTGATCTTTATATTTCCTGTATTCCTGCTTATGTTATTTGGTTATGCGCTCTCACTTGATGTGAAGAATGTAAAAATTGCAGTGAAGAACAACGATAACTCACCTGAAACCCGCGAATTTATAGCGATGCTTGAAAGCTCGAGCTATTTTAACGTAGTTGGTTACCTGCATAATGATAAAGAAGTAAACAGCATGCTGGATGAAAAGCTGGTGCAGTGTGTTGTTGTCTTTCCTTCAAACTTTACTGATGATTTGCGGGCAGGCAAAAACGTTCAGTTGCAGTTCTTGGTAGATGGTGTTGACGGCAACACCGCAACTGTAATAATGAACTATGTTACTTCAGCGACACGCTTTTATAATAATAAAATTACACAGGAGTTTCTTGCCCGTACCGGAGTGAAATCATTTGTACCCATTGATCCGCAGCCACTTTTCTGGTATAACCCTGATCTGAACACAACAAAATTCCTTATACCCGGCTTATTCTGCATGATACTCATAACAACAGCTGTAATTTTAACAACCCTTTCAATAGTGCGTGAAAAAGAGCTTGGCTCTATGGAGCAGCTGAGGGTTTCGCCGTTAGGTTCCTTTGAACTGATAATCGGCAAGACCATCCCCTACACTATAGTAGCGCTTTTTGTTGCGGTGTTTACACTATTCATAAGCAATATCGCGTTCGGACTGGAAATAAAGGGCAGCTACCTGACACTCTTCTGGACAACAATAATATTTTTAATTGGAACGCTGAGCCTGGGTATATTTATTTCAACAGTTTCTGACTCACAGCAGGTGGCATTTCAGATAGCTTCAATTGCAACAATGCTTCCAACTTTTATACTTTCGGGATTCATTTTCCCCATAGAAAGTATGCCATGGCCTGTGCAGATATTGACCAATATTACTCCCGCTAAATTTTATATCATAATATTGCGCGCAATAATTTTAAAGGGGGCGGGAGTTGAGGCATTCTGGAAGCAGATAGTCAGTCTGTTAATTTTCACCGCATTTTTTATCGGTATATCAACAATCAGGATGAGAAAGTCTAACGGGTAATAATGAACCTGATATTAAATTTCATAAAGAAAGAATTCCTGCAATTCAAACGCGATAAGCGGATGTTCGGGGTTATACTGCTTGCCCCGGTACTTCAGCTGATTTTCCTCGGTTACGCTGCAACGCTTGATGTGAAAAATGTCAAAACGGCTGTGTGGGATCAGGATAAGAGTTCAACTAGCAGGGAATTCCTTGAAAAGTATGAGAAGTCGGGTTACTTTACTATGGAATATTATGTTTCAAGTTACAGTGAAATAACAGAGCTTCTGGATAACGGTGAGGTCATTATGGCGATTGTGATTCCCCCTGATTTTGAAAAAGACGTTCGAAGCGGAAGGACATCAAAACTGCAAACTATCTTTGACGGCTCAGACGGCAATAAGGCATTGATAGCCGCGGGATACTCTCAAGGCATTACAATCAGCTTCGCATCGAACATTGTGAGTGAATTCATTGAGCGTTCAGGCAGAAAAAATCTGCCTGTTATGAAAATTCCCGTTATTGAAGCAGAAACACGCGCTTGGTATAATCCTGATCTTGTAACACGTAATTACATGCTCCCCGGAATTGTCGGACTGCTTATTATGGTTGTTACAATTAATCTCACATCTCTTGCCATTGTTAAGGAAAGAGAAATCGGGACATTTGAACAATTGATTGTTACTCCTTTAAAATCATACCAAATAATTATTGGAAAACTTGTTCCGTTTTCAATACTTGGATTCGTTTCTGTTACAATTGTAATGACTGTAATGCGTTTTTGGTTCGGCATTGAAGTAAAGGGAAGTGTTCCCCTGCTCTATTTTGCAGCGCTCTTGTTTATGCTTTCAACACTTGGGCTTGGACTCTTTGTCTCAACAATATCCAAAACACAGCAGCAGGCAACCATGACATCATTTTTTGGGGTAATGATGCCGATGATATATTTAAGCGGATTTTCATTCCCAATAGAAAATATGCCCCAGTGGGTACAGTATATTACTTATCTTATTCCCTTACGGTATTTTATAACTATAGTAAGAGCTATAATCCTAAAAGGTGTTGGCATTGAGCATTTGTATGATCAGTTCCTTGCACTGTTTATTTTTGGTGTAGTGATACTGGCGCTTAGTTCGTTAAGGTTTAATAAGAAACTGGAATAGTATTGAGCGGCAAAAGTAAAAAGGTAAAAGGCAAAAAGGGCTATGATTATTCGCAAATTTACTGCAAATTGTGATATATACAGGGTATTGGCATTTGAAGACCGAATTACAGCATTTTTCCAAACATTTCCTCTGAAATTTCCTTAAATTTAACTGATATTTAATTGTAAAATACTTGCATTTTTTAATAAATGCATATATATTTGAATAATTTCCAATGA
>CAZQYL010000019.1:0-10339 GCA_964597425.1 uncultured Ignavibacteriales bacterium
CTGGATTGTTTGGTGCCGCCGGTGCCGTCATTTGGATTCTTAGCCAGCACATTCAATGTGAAACTTACCGGCAGTTTACCTGAGGTAAACGCTGCCAATAAATTCGCCGCATCAAGCACACCAATGCTTGAAATTGATGAGAAGTTCGATAGCGGCACATTTGCCACTTTCATTGAAGTCACTTTATCAAGCTTGAACTGCAGGCGCTGAATGTTCGTAATCGCATCCATAACCCCCGAGCAGCCAAAGTTCATAAATGCAAAAGCAACCAGCACTGCAGATAAAAGCGGTTTGTACAGTTTTTTCATAATAAATATCAAAATTTTGTTTGTTTGGAATATGCTAATATACCAAAAAAATATTAAAATCCGAAAAGTAATCCCACATTGATCTGAATTGTTGCAATGGATCTATCATTACCAACAGGGTGTTTGCTGTTAGTTGCGCTATAGTTCGGGTCAGCAGCGTCATTCAGATTTGTATAAGCGTCATTTCTATCGTTTGAATTTGTTACTCCGTCATAACTCTTCCCGAAAAGGTTGATCAGGTTGTATCTCAAGCTTATATCAAGAGTAAATGATTTCCCGAAAGCAACTTCCGAACCTATGGCAAAACCCAAACCCGTCCTTGAAGCAGATTTTATGCTCTTTTCGCCTGATGATACTTCAGAGGTCCCCTGGAAATTGTAAGTACCGCTGATAGTTGAAAATAAAACATCAATTCCGGCATATGGTTTAACCGGGCTAAAGGGTATTCCGAATCCAAATTCAGTACCAAGAGTGAACATAAAGACGTTATTTTTAATCTCAACCGTACTGTTTGGCTGTTCAGGATTCGCATTGCCGTTATTATCCAGCGAGGCGTAGCTGATCGAAAGTCTTCCATTCAAAGGCCCAAGCTGAACCTTTCCCATTACACCATAATGGAGCCCTGATCTTATTCCATATTTAGTTCCGGCATAAAAGTCTTTTGCATCACCGCTGTAGTCTACTGTTGGAGAAGTGAGACCAAGCTCAGGACCCAATTTTATACTTATTTGTGAATATGCAGTACTTACAAATAAAATGAGGATGAGAGCTGATAATATTATTGTTTTCTTCATATTTATATTAATTTGGATTTATCTTATACGAAAATACCTATTTTCCTGCTAAAAAGATCAGACTATTAACCAGTTAAACAATATGTAAGATATTATTATAACAAATATAACACACGATAAAGATTCAATAATTTGAATAATATATTTACTGATTCAAATTACATTCTGTAATCCAGCCCAAATACAAGCATGCTTTTCTCAATATTTCCTGAACCTGCCTTCAGAGTAAATGCCAGGCTGCGGGAAAAAAAGAAGCGAATACCTGCCTGCCCGAAAATATACAATGAATGCTTTTTTGTATCCGGGAATAAGGGATTTTCATTGCCACTATTGAAGTTATATTCCGTTAAAGAATAACTGTAACCTAAAACCATACCGGCAAATGGAACTACGTTATTAGCTGATAAATTGTTCAGATTAAAATTAAGCTGCAGCCCTGCAGATATCACTGAAGTCTTTAGCTCAGCGGTATTATCAATTACATCTTCTTTATCGGTGCTGTACTTTCCTGAAACACCAGCGGTAAATATTCCTGCTTTCTTTTGTGCAAAAGCATACTCGTAGTTTATACCATAGCTAAGCACTTTTGATTTCAGTGAATACCCGATAACAGGACCCATAAGGCTGCTGCATTCATTGATAGATAGATCAGAAATATCTATACCGCAATGTACAAGATTATTACTATCCTTTACTTGCGAATAATTTTGTGTTAAATTAAATGAAATTAATATCAGTATTACAAGATTATATTTCATATAAATTCAGTTTTTAATTTTCCTTCAATAAATATAATATTAAGTTAAGAGTATTAATATCACATAAAATTTGACGATTTATCTTCTGAAAATAGTAGCCCTGGTATTGTTACCAATATCAATTTTATCGCAGAATTCGCAAAATATGAGGCTTCTTGCAAATTTAAATAATCATCATGCTGATGGCGAATATTCTGCATGCTGGGGGTATACTGCCCCTGATGGAAGAGAGTACGGTATACTTGGCTGTGCAAAAGGTACAGCATTTATTGATATTACTGATACCAGCAATATTTATGAAGCCGCCTACCTCCCGGGACTTGACTTGCCTTCATGCTGCAGGGAAATGAAAGTATTCAGTCACTATGCATATGTTGTTGCCGATGGCATTCCAAGCGGTTTGCAGATAATAGACCTTCAATATCTTCCTGATTCTGTCAGGCTTGTGAACACATATTTTGTCGGTGATTTTACAATGGGCCATACAATTTCTCAATCGGGTCCTTACCTTTATATTCACGGAGGCGATTATAATATTGGCGGTGTATTTGTTCTTGATCTGAGTGTCGATCCTGTTAACCCGGTAAAGCGCGGTGAGTGGGAAGATTATGTTGTGCATGATTCACGGGTTGTAAACGATACTATTTTTGCCTGCAATATATATTATCCCCCGGGAAGGATTTCTGTAATTGATGCAACTGATAAAGATAATTTGCGGACAATTGCTTACTGGGAAAATGTCCCGAGCCCGGGTCCGCATAACATTGCAATTTCAGATAACCGCAGATTCGCATTTGTTACCGATGAAATTGGCGGCAATCCCAGGCTGTTGAAAATTTGGGATATTTCAAATCTGAATAACGCGGTTAAGATTGCTGAGTGGCATCCACCGGGAATAACAACTTCAATTATACACAATGTTGAATTGTTTGGCAGGTATTTGTTTGCCGGACATTATTCAGCTGGATTGAGGGTAATTGATGTCAGTAACCCCTTCGGTCCGGTTGAAGCTGCATTTTACGATACCTACCCGGCTAATGATGATTTCAGCTATGAGGGCTGCTGGGGTCCCTACATTTTCAACTCAGAAAAGATAATTGCATCTGACAGGGCTACAGGACTTTATGTATTCAGAACAAACTTTCCGTTGAAGGAAAAAAATCCAGCTATTGCTGAAAATTTTTCATTGGGTCAGAATTTCCCGAATCCTTTTAATCCTGTAACAACAATAAAGTATTCACTGAAGTTTGACAGCTATGTTACCCTAAGGGTATATGATGTTACGGGGAAACTTGCAGCAACCATAATTGACGGTAATGTTGCCGCAGGTAACAGGCAGATAAACTTCGATGGCAGTAATTTTGCAAGCGGTGTTTATTTTTACAGCTTATCCGCTTCTTACAGGGAGGGAGTTACAAAAGTTTTTAGTGAATCAAATAAAATGATTTTGTTAAAATAAATATTTTTTATGAGTACTATTGATCCTGAAGTATATACTTTAGATAACCGTAAAATACTTACCATCAGAACTGCGCTTGCTAAAGATGCATCACAGGTTGTAAAACTAATGAAGGGTGTGATCAAAGAAGGTCCCTTTACGCTTTACGAAAGCGATGAATACAGCTCAACCGCAAAAAGTGAAGCCAAAAGAATTAGAAGATTTAAAGATGCCCCGGGAAAAATTTATCTTGTTGCTGTAATCAAAGATGAAATAACAGGATTCATTTCTTTTGATAACTGGGATACAAGAAGAACTACGCATACCGGTTTGTTCTCAATTTTCCTGAAGAAAAAATTCAGGGGTATGGGAATTGGCAAGCTTTTAATAAATAGTATGCTGAATTGGGGTAAACACAATCCTGTAAACAAAAAGATATCACTTGCGGTGTTTTCGACAAATAAAAACGCGATTGCGCTTTACAAGCGACTGGGATTCAAGCAGGAAGGCTGCTGCCCCAGGGATATGATAATAGATGGCAAATATGTTGACAGCGTCTTGATGTACAAATACACAAAATAAGCATACTGTAATAACATATATTTATGTATTTATGTGTTGACACACATAATGTAATTGATTATATTTGTTGCAACAAACAATGTAAATACATATAATTTTTTCGAATGGGTGAAGCTTTAAAAAAATGGTTAAAGATGTCTAAAGACCTTCCGGTGAGGGAGGAAGTTGGATTGAACTTAAGGGTCGCTGTTGCGCTGCTTGATTCAAAATTTGATAAGCAAATAGAGCCATATGGCATAACAACAGCCCAGTATAATGTACTCAGGATCTTAAAGGGTGTTTATCCTGAAGGCCATGCAAGATGCGAGATAGCTTCAAGAATGGTTGAAAGAGCTTCTGATGTAACACGAATAATAGACAGGCTTGAAAAACAGGGACTGGTTGAACGCGACAGAACAAATGAAGACAGAAGGATCTCGATTACCAGGATAACAGAAAAAGGAATCGAAATACTGAACAAGCTGAACAAAATTGTTGAAGAAGAACATAAGATCCACACAAAAAATCTGACCGAAGAAGAATGCAAACAGCTATCGGTGCTTCTTGAAAAATTATATGAAAATGAAATTTAAAAAAATTTAATATAATGCGTGTTTAAACAAATATTGTTTTAACAGATATAAATTCAAAAATTATAAATAATAATACCTGGAGGGTATAAAAATGAAAAAATGGAAAATTGATTCCGCACATTCAGAAGTGAAATTCAAAGTTAAACATTTACTGGTTTCAACAGTAAGCGGTCAGTTCAATAAATTTGATGCTGAAATTGAATCACCTGATGAGACATTTGATAATTCAAAAATAACATTTTCAGCGGATGTTGATTCAATTGATACGAAAAATGAACAGAGGGACGGGCATTTAAAATCAGCTGATTTTTTTGATGCTGAGAAAAATCCAAAACTCACATTCATTTCAAAAGAATTTAAGAAAGTATCAGAAGGTAAATTTGAGCTTACCGGTGATATGACAATCAGAGGAATAACCAAAGAAGTCAATCTAAATGTTGAGTACAACGGAATAGCAAAAGGATTTGACGGACTTGAAGTTGCAGGATTTGAAATTACAGGCAAGCTCAACAGGTTTGATTTCGGTCTGCAGTGGAATGCAATGACAGAAGCAGGCGGTATAGTTGTAGGACCGGATGTTAAGCTGGAGATCTTTGCTGAAATGAAGGAAGCTGCTGAAGTTAGCAAGGCCGCTTAAATTTTTAAATTATAAAATAAATCGTTAAATTTACTGCTTCAAAAATTGAGCGGAAAAAGAACAAGTTATTTAAATATATAAAAGTAAACAAAAATGAAAACAACATTGCATAAAGCAGATTCACGCGGCAAAGCTGATCATGGCTGGTTGAATTCAAACCATACATTCAGTTTCGCGTCCTATCATAACCCTGAAAGGGTAAGGTTCGGTTTGCTGCGTGTATTGAATGATGATATAGTACAGCCGGGTGAAGGCTTCGGCACTCACCCGCACGATAACATGGAAATTATTTCAATTCCTTTAAAAGGCGCGCTTGCCCATAAAGATAGCACCGGCGCAGAGCATGTGATAAACACAGGCGATGTACAGATAATGTCAGCAGGTTCGGGATTGTATCACAGTGAATACAACGCATCCAAAAAGGATGAGGTAAATTTCCTGCAGATTTGGATATTCCCAAAAGAACGGGATATTGAACCAAGGTACGACCAGAAAACTTACATTGCTGATGAAAGAAGGAACAAATTTCAGCTTGTAGTATCACCTGAAAAAGATAACGGTTGTCTGTGGATAAACCAGGACGCTTATTTTTCGCTGGTGAACCTTGAAAAAGGTAAGGATGTTTCATATAATATCAATAAAAAAGGAAATAGTGTATATTTGTTCCTTTTGGAGGGCTCGATAACGGCAGCCGGAGAAGATCTCGGCAAACGTGACGGTTTGGGAATTGAAGATACAGATGAAGTCACAATTTCCGCAAATGAAAACTCCGAATTGCTGTTGATCGAAGTTCCAATGAATTAAATAATTAGTGTTAATATGAGTGATTTCGAAGTTGTATCAGGAATAATAAAAAAACGCAGAACTGTAAAGCCGGCAAAAATGAACGGCAAAGCAGTGCCTGATGAACAGGTTAAGCAGCTGCTTGAGCTGGCTGACTGGGCGCCGACGCATAAACATACTGAACCATGGAGATTTGTAGTTTATTCAGGACAAAAAGCAAAGGAATTCGTTTCCGGGCATGCTGAGCTTTACAGGAAAAGCGTTGCGGAAGATAAATTCAACAATGATAAATATGAAAAGATACTTGGTAACGGGAATAATCTTTCTCATCTGATTGTATGCATCATGAAGCGCGATGAACAAAAACGCGTACCAGAAATTGAAGAAATTTCCGCCGCAGCAGCGGCAATACAGAATATCCTGCTGGGAGCAACTTCTCTTGGCATCGCAAACTTCTGGTCGACCGGAGGTATGACGCACTCCGATGCAATGAAGGAATTTCTGGGGCTTAACTTTGATGATAATGTAATGGGATTGATATATCTTGGCTATACTGATAGTGAATATGAAGGAAAAAGAGTGATTCCCCTGGAAGATAAAATTACATGGAAGTAGATCTGCAAAACACGATTAATAAATTAAAAATTCAAAAAATGAAAATACTGTATATCTTCCCGCATCCCGATGATGAATCATTCGGACCCGCTCAGGTTATGTCAAAACAACGCAGGGACGGGCACGATGTTTACCTGCTGACCTTAACCAAAGGGGGCGCCACAAAGCAGCGCCATAAATTTGGATACTCAGTGGAAGAAATGGGTGAGATAAGGTATAAGGAAATGCTTGATGTTGAAAAGGTGCTCAACCTAAGCGGTATGAATGTACTTGACCTTCCCGATAGCGGCCTTAAAGAAATGGACCCGAGGGATATTGAAAAAGTTGTGGAAGATGAAATCAAACGCCTTAAGCCTGATGTAATTGTCACTTACGCAGTTCATGGTATAAGCGGCTTCCACGATCATTTAATAATCCACGGTATAGTAAAACGTGTTTTTGTTGAAATGAAAGAAACTGCTCCCTATTTAAAGAGACTTGCGTTATTTACCATAACCGAAGAAGCAGCAGTAAAGCAGACACATTTTAAAATAAGCGGCTCAAAGCCGGAAGAAATCGACTGCATCGTAAAGGTTGATAAGCAGGATGTACAAAATTCCATAAAGGCGCTAGATTGTTATGTGACTTTTAAGGAAACTATTGACGCTACAAAGATCAAAGAACAGATTCCCGATGAAGCAGTATTTGAGATTTTCGGGGAAACACATGAGCCAAAATTAACAGATCTATTTCAAAAACTATAAAGCAAGACAGGTATAAATGAAAACAATATTGGTAATAGGTGCAACCGGACAGCAGGGCGGAGCGGTAACAAAACATTTACTGAAGAATAATTTCAAAGTTAGGGCTTTGGTAAGAGATGAGAATAAACCGGCATCACAGGAACTTAAAGAACTTGGTGTTGAATTGATTCAGGGCAATATGACAGATCCGGCTGCATTGGATAAAGCTATGGAGAATATCTATGGTGTATTCAGTGTACAAAATTACTGGGAGCATGGTTACGAAGGTGAGCTAAATCAAGGTAAGGCAGTAGCAGATGCTGCACTTAAGGCCGGGGTTAAGCATTTTGTTCAGTCATCAGTCGGTGGGGCCGAACGCTCCACGAAACTTCCTCATTTTGATGTGAAATTTGAAATAGAAGAGTATCTTAAAAAGTTAGAACTTCATACTACAGTATTAAGACCGGTCTTTTTTATGGAAAATTTCAATACATTCTCTGCACCTGCAGAATCCGACGGCAAATTTACGCTAACCATTGCAATGAAGCCTGATACAAAACTGCAAATGATAGCAGTTGATGATATAGGGGCAATCACAGCTATAGTTTTCAGTGATCCTGAAAAATACATTGGCAAAGAAATTGAAATAGCCGGTGATGAACTGACTATCCCTGAAGTTGCAGCTGCGTTTACAAAAATTAAAGCAAAAGAATATACCTTTAATGAATTGCCGATGGACGTAATGCGAAGTTACAATGAAGAATTCGCTAACATGTTCCAGTGGTTCATAGATAAAGGCTATGAGGCAGATATTCCCGAATTAAGGAAAATGTATCCGGGGTTAACAAACTTCGAAAATTGGTTAACAAAAAATAATTAACTTATATGATAATAATGTATGAATACCTGGCAGATATTGACCTGCCGGTACCATTTACCGACGATTTCCTTTCATTGGTGCCAAGACAAAGAGCTATGGTAAATAAACTTATGAATGAAGGGGTAATTTCAAGTTATGCCCTCTCAATCGAAAGCGGCAAGCTTTGGATAAATATCATCGCAGAATCAGAAGATAATGTAAGAACGCTGATAGACAGTTTTCCGATTGCTGAACACATTTTTTACAAAGTGCATAAGCTAAC
This sequence comes from uncultured Ignavibacteriales bacterium, assembly GCA_964597425.1. GTDB lineage: Bacteria > Bacteroidota > Ignavibacteria > Tepidaquicellales > OLB5 > OLB5. The sequence continues at coordinate 8,352 of CAZQYL010000019.1, forward strand.
ATTTCATAACAGCATTAATTTCAAGATACCGGATTTTTCTGTAAATTGAATTTTCCGGCATGAATCATGTTTTACCCTTACGAAATGATAACAACTACCTGGAATAAATATATAATGAAAATACCTGATAACACAAAAATTCAGAGCGCAGAACTGAAAGTTAAGGACCTGAAAAGGTCACTTAACTTTTATTCACACTTAATGGGATTCAGAATAATAAACCAAACTGAAAGTTCTGCGGAGCTTTCAGCTAACGGAAAACAGCCGTACATTTTAAAACTTGCTGAAGATAAAACCGCAGTGTACAGGCATAAAGGTACCACAGGACTTTTCCACATAGCTATAAGACTCCCGAACAGAAAAGAACTTGCGAGAGTTTTCCTCAGGCTGTTTAAGGAAAGGGTTAAGTTCCAGGGATTTTCGGATCACATTGTCAGCGATGCTTTGTATCTTCATGACCCGGATGAGAATGGTGTTGAGCTTTATGCCGATAGACCCAAAGATGAATGGCAGTATGAAATGGGTCAGATAGTAATGGATACACTCCCATTGAATCTGAATGTAATTACAAATGAACTGGATGACCGGGATGAGTGGAACGGCATTCACCCCGATACTGATATCGGGCACATTCATTTAAATGTAAGTGACCTGAACAAAGCACAGAAATTTTACAGCCTTATTCTAGGAATGAATGTAACCAATTCAGCTTACAACGGCGCAATGTTCTTTTCTGCCGGAGGCTATCACCATCATATAGGCACAAATGTATGGTCATCGCGTAACGGCTCCCCTGCCCCCGAAAACACTATGGGACTTTTAAGTTATTCTATAAAAGTACCTGATGCAGATTACATTGGTGAAATTCAAACCCGCGCAGGTGATGCCGGGCTTGTTTTAAATGAATTTGACGGTGAAAAAATGCTCTTAAGAGATATGGATAATATCAAAATTAATATCATTTTGTAACATAAATGCATTTTTATAGTGGATTTGATATAGTATCTTACAATTAACCATTCATACTTAAGAGCAGTATTATTTCATGAAAACCGAAGTTGTTCCATATGATCCTGCATGGAAAGAAAAGTATTTACGCGAAGCCCTTGCAATAAAGAAAAAATGCGGTGACAGGATTCTGACAATTGAACATGCCGGCAGTACCTCTGTGGAGGGTTTGGCTGCAAAACCTGTTATTGATATTTATATCGGTACAAGAACGCTGGATGATGCACACAGCCTTATCACCCCTTTAACAGAACTGGGTTATGAATATTACAAAGATTTCGAAGATGTGCTTCCATTCAGGAGGTACTTCAGGAAATTCATTGATGGCAAACGTTCTTTTCACATACATGCTACGCCTGCAGGTCATTATTTCAGGAACATTGACCTGATATTCCGGGATTACGTATCAGTTAACAAAGCAGCAGCGAAAGAATATGAAGACCTGAAACTGAAATTGGCGGATATAGATTTTGAAGAACCGCAGGGGTACAATCACGCAAAAGATGAACTATGCTTAAAGCTGAAATCAGAAGCACTTAAGTACTTTGGTGATATGTTTGAGAAAACAGAGTCAGAGGCAACGTATTTGATGCACAAATTCGCAGATGAAGACTTGATGATCAAGGCCGGCTTCAAATTGCTGCGCAGAGATAACCTAACTGCTATCAGGTCAGATATTTTCCCGGGATTTTCTCTTAACAGAGCGCTTGGAATGAAAAATATAGATAATGAGTTTCTTGATGTGATTGATGAATTTTTTATGGGCAAAGAAGGAAAATATGCTTTGCAGATTCCGCCTGATTTACTGAATGAAGAAAAAAAGGAATTACTGAGATCAAGGAATTACAATTATGTAAACTCCTGGGTTACTTTCTACAGGGATACATCTCCGGTAGAATCGAAAGGAACAGATCTTGAAATTCGTGAAGTAACAACAGAGCACGCTGCAGATTTTGCGTTTATGCTGAATGAGGTATTTA
>CAZQYL010000019.1:10439-12909 GCA_964597425.1 uncultured Ignavibacteriales bacterium
GGTGTAAAATGGGTATTTGTTGATACCGGTGAAGATTCAGAAGAGAATCCTAATCCATCTTACTGGAACATATTGAGGTGCGGATTCCGTTTAATCTATAACAGACCAAATTATGTTCGTATTAACGACAAGAACTTAAACTAAACTATTGAAAATATTAATCATACTTGCATTAACCACAATAAATCTTTTTTGCCAGCAAAAGGAAGTAAAACTGCTTCCGCCTGAATCAGGAATATATCATACCGCTTTTTCTACAACTTATTCTTCATCCAATAATGTTTCCGATAGCGAAGTCTCGCATTTCGAGAATCTGGCAGGCAAGAAACTTGTATGGCTTAACTTTCAAAGTGATTGGTTTAACGGAATAAAATTCCCGGCTGAATCAGTTAAGAACATATGGAAACATGGCTCAATACCATCAATCAGAATGCTGCCGTGGAGCACATATGATAAGTATGATAAAACTTACTCACTGAAGAAAATTGTTGAGGGCAAGTTTGAGAAAGAGCTCAGAACATGGGCTAAAGAATTAAAGAAAACTGATATTCCCGTGTTGATAGGGTTTGCCGGTGAGCCGAATGGCGACTGGTTCCCCTGGAGCGGTATTCAAAACGGCGGCGGAACAACTAACGGTTACGGCGATAAAAATCTTGCTGATGGACCGGAGCTTTACCGCGATGCTTACAGATATATTATTGACATCTTTAAAGAAGAAGGCGCATTAAAAGTTACATGGATATTTCATGTGAATTCAGTGGGCGCACCGGATGAAGAGTGGAACAATATCAAAAATTATTACCCGGGTGATAGTTACATCGACTGGATAGGCATAAGCGCCTATGGCGCACAGAGATGGGGCGAGAGTTACCAGAGATTTGTGGATATTATGCAGCCCGGTTATGATGAACTCCTGAAGCTATCCGGTGAAAAGCCGATAGCAATACTTGAGTTTGGTGTAGCAGATTATCTGCCCAATGTAAATAAAGCAATGTGGATACAAAGTGCGCTTTATACAGTGCAGCAGCCGGAGTTCAGCCGCATTAAGGCAGTTGGCTGGTGGAATTCAACATGGATAAACAAAGACGGTACAATGTCAGCAATTCAGATAGATTCATCCCCTGAATCACTAAGATTTTACAAAGAAGCAATAGCACAGCCCGTATTTGTAAGCGAATATATATTGAGTAAATAAATTTTATGAGCAAAGCGCTATGCCTTGCTGACACTTAGTGAAAGAAAGGAAGCAATCTCAACAATTAACGGAATTGCTTGCTTCCTCCGGTTTCACAGTTTCACATTTTCAAGTTTCAAGCCACAGCGTTGCTTCACTTTTCACAAATAAAAAATAAAATGAACGATAAAATAGTAATAAGCATATGCGGCGCAGCAGGCGCCGGTAAATCAACACTCGCCAAGAAACTAGTAAAAGAGCTTGGTGAAGACATGGCTTCAAGAATACCGGGTGATTACTACCTGAAATCATACAACGGCGAACCGCTTGAAGATTACATGAATACACCGTTTAAGTATGACTGGGAAATGATACAGCAGGTCATAAATACTCCGATCGGGCTCGCCGCAGAAACACCGGATTTTGATTTTAACAAACTCATGAGGATTAATAAATCCGGCGGCAAACCTTTCACTATCAGAAGGTACATGATAATCGATACAATGCTCCCCTACCCCAAAAGCAATTACATTTTCAGGATGACAGCCCCGGAAGATCTGCGCCTTAAGAATATCAAGGAACGTGACAAAGCCCAGAAAACCAATTCAGCCCGTAACTGGGAAAAAATGGAGGTCACAGCAAAAGAACTTACTTCACGGAAGATAAGATTTAATATGGAGCTAAGCGCTTTTAATGAATTTGAAATTAACGTAGGGAAGATTATAGATTATTTAAAGTAATAACACTTTTGCAGCAATTTATCTTTTAGCTCTTGCAAGTACAGCAAATTGTAAAAAATACTCATTTAAGAAGTCCATTTGATCTTTTAGATCCTTATAATTTTTCTGATCGAAGAATAATGAACAGAATAATTCACGGCTTCGTGTAATCTCCTTCAATCTGTCTTTCCATCTTCTATCTGCCAGAGTCAGGTCAATAAGTTCCAAAGTTCTGTCAATCGCTTTATCCATGCGTTCCTTATCATTTTTTTCAAATGAAGATATTGATCTATGGACTTCACCGCCAATATTACCAAGCTGCTCGGCAAGCGTCATTGTGAACCATCTGCCCCCGGCCAAATCAGCATGATAGCCTTTATTCATATTTCAGCCATTTGTTTCAATTCAGTAACAGATATTTTCTCTTCAACAATTTTCAAGATATGGTTTTACTTCATTTTGCGTCTCATGGTTTCTCTGCCAAACTTCACACCTGCAGCACACCAGGATTAAACTTTGGTATTTCGGGGTTATTATTTGCGCAGCCAAGACTGGTTGAAATTACTTTCCTTGTTTC
>CAZQYL010000019.1:13009-17213 GCA_964597425.1 uncultured Ignavibacteriales bacterium
GGTATTTTTTTCTGGTTGCAGTTCATAATAAAGCGCGCGCCTTTATCAGCGCTATCGGAATATATCACTCCTCCAACCTGCATTTCACCTTTTGCGGTCTTTGCAATTGTACGCTGGTTCGCGACTATGCCAACTGACCAGCCGTCAATCCTTGCGTAGGCTGTAATGATACTTTTGCCGTAACCGGCTTTATATTCATCTATTTCACTTCCGTCCGTAATTCTCGCAATAAGTTCATACATATCATACGGCTTCGCTCTATCCTGCGGCATTATGCCGTAAATTTCCTTTTCAGAGTACAGCGGATCTTTGGGATCGATTCTGTCAAATCCGGCTTTTTCAGTATGCCCGAATTTGCTGACTAGGTTCCTTATTGTTTCAAGGCACTCCTCATCGCTTTTCATTTTATAATCTGTAACGCCTGAAATTTCCGTGTGAACGGTTGCTCCGCCAAGTGACTCGTTATCGATATTTTCTCCGATAGCGGCTTTAACCAAATGCGAGCCCGCCAGAAAGACACTGCCGTTTCCTTCAACAATCAGCGCTTCATCGCTCATAATGGGCAGGTAGGCGCCGCCTGCAACGCAGGGACCCATTATAGCGGCAATCTGGGGAATACCTTTTGAGCTCATTACAGCATTGTTACGGAATATCCTGCCAAAGTGCTCTTTATCAGGAAAAATATCTTCCTGCAGGGGCAAAAATACTCCGGCTGAATCAACCAGGTAAATTATTGGCAGCCTGTTTTCAATCGCAATTTCCTGCGCGCGGAGATTCTTTTTGCATGTTATAGGGAACCATGCTCCGGCTTTTACGGTGGCATCATTGGCAACAATTACGCAATCACGCCCGTGAATTTTACCTATACCGAAAATCGTTCCGCTTGATGGCGCGCCGCCGTACTCTTTATACATGCCGTAGGCAGTAAAAAGTCCAATTTCCATAAAATACGAACCTTTATCGATCAGCAATTCAACTCTTTCACGGCAATGCAGTTTTTTCTGCCCGTGAAGTTTTTCAATAGCTTTCTTACCGCCGCCAAGCATTGTTTCTTTCGCTTCGGCATTAATTTTCCTGAGCAGGTTCTTCATGTTATCTTCGCGCTCATGGTAAGCGTTATCCTGTGTGATATTGGATTTTATTGTACTGATGGCGTGTATCTCCTGTAATTTTTGTGAATTCACAAAGATAAAAATATTAGTTATAAGATACTATTAACAAAAAAGGAACGGTATTACCGTTCCTTTGAAAATTTGTTAATTGAATGAGATCCTTCACTCACTGCCTGAAGGCAGTTCGCTCAGTATTAAAAAGTTAGGCGTACTTTGTGCTGGATTCCTGAATATACACCGGCTGATCTTTTTTGTTGATAACATTTTCGGTTATCACGCACTTGGATACATTCTCTTTTGAAGGAAGTTTGTACATTATATCTATCATGATTTCCTCGAGTATTGAGCGTAATGCCCTTGCTCCGGTACCCTTCGTGATAGCTTTTTTGGTAACTGCCTGCAATGCTTCATCTTCAAATTCCAGCTCAACGCCTTCCATTCTGAAAAGCTTCTTGTATTGTTTTACGATCGCGTTCTTTGGTTCTGTTAAAATAGAAAGTAATGCTTCTTCATTTAATGAATTCAGAACTGCGGTAATTGGCAATCTGCCAATGAACTCCGGAATAAGACCGAATCTTATAAGATCATCAGGCTCAACCTGTCCCATAAGTTCATCATATTGTTTTGACTTTTTGCTGATAATTTCAGTTCCGAAACCGATAGATGTCTGCGAAACGCGCTGCTGTATAACCTTTTCAAGTCCGTCAAATGCGCCGCCGCATACGAAGAGAATATTCTTGGTATTTATGCTGATAAGCGGCTGCTCAGGGTGTTTCCTGCCGCCTTTAGGTGGTACATTTGCAGTTGTGCCTTCAATGATCTTAAGCAAAGCCTGCTGAACGCCTTCACCTGATACATCACGGGTGATAGAAGTACTATCAGACTTACGGGATATCTTATCGATCTCATCAACATAAACAATACCGCGCTCTGCTTTCTTAACATCATAGTTTGCTGATTGCAGCAGGTGCACAAGAATTGTTTCTACATCGTCACCAACATAACCTGCTTCGGTTAGAGTAGTAGCATCAGCTATTGCAAACGGTACATCAAGTAATTTAGCCAGTGTTTGTGCCAGGAAAGTTTTACCGCTGCCGGTAGGACCGATAAGCATTATGTTGCTTTTTTCTATTTCAACATCATCAACGTAGCTGAATTCGTTTGAGTCAATTCTTTTATAATGATTATATACTGCTACTGATAATACTTTTTTAGCCGCATCCTGGCCAACAACATACTGATCCAAAAACTTTTTAATTCCCTCGGGAGTAAGCTCGTGCCTCTGGGGCAGATTCTTGTTCAGGCTTGCTGCCGTGCTCTGCTTTATGATAGTCATTGCATTGGTAATACACATATCGCAGATGTAGACCTTTTTGCCAACGTAGTTGGAGGGTCCAGCAATCATGCTTGTTACCTTATTTGCGCTTCTGCCGCAAAATGAGCAAACCGGTGAATTAATGTTTTTGATGTTTGTTTTATTGGACATGTTTTAGATATGTATAATTTAAGTCCTGTATGTTGTTTTTTAGATTTTCAATAATCTCAATGAAACTGGTACTGGAGAGGAGACTCGGGGACTCCTAAGCCTTGCGGCATCCCGCTTTAGCGGGACGTGTATTTCCTTGAATTCTCTCTCTGATAAAACTGGTACTGGAGAGGAGACTCGAACTCCTACGCCTCGCGGCACATGCTCCTAAGGCATGCGTGTATACCAATTCCACCACTCCAGCTTAATATTTAAAAAGAACTTACCAAACTTAAACAATAAAGATTTAAAAATCAAGAACCCTATAAAAATAATGCAGTTACGGTATACAGCTAAAGAATAAGTTTAAATATTGACCTATTCGCAGGATTTCTGAGTATTTAATGCTTAAAATTTAATAAAGGTTGCATATGGTGCAATACTGTTATTACATTAATTTATGTTAAAACTTCAAGTCGGCGCGACTGGACTTGAACCAGCGACCCCCACTACCCCAAAGTGGTGCGCTACCGGGCTGCGCTACGCGCCGAATGATTGATTCTAACCAATACATAATTCAAATCAATACTTCACAAATGTAATTGTAAATTACTTTATTTTCACAGATAAAATTTTGACACAACTAATTACCTGTGATCCAAAGTTTGATACCTATAAAAGTACTTAATCCGATAAGGAATACAAATACCAGCGTATATATTTTATCTTTAAAGACCAATGGCACATAACTGACAAAGTGCCATGAAGTAACATTAACCACCGGAACAACAAAACAATTTTCAGCACTGCAATCAATGACTTTATGATCAATCACTTCACATGTAATAATGAATTTTCTGTTTTCACCCGGCTCTTCAAGAGCCTTAACATCTTCATTGATAATGCTGATCTCATCACTTCTCATTTCCGGATGCTCCCGAATTAACTCTTCGGGTATCTTTAATTTACCGTTTATTATCAATGCATCAGGACACTCACAGCCGCACTCATTAAATTTAATTTCAACCGTACCAGGATTTTCAATGGACCTGCTTTCCTGAATGAAATCAGCCGGCAACAGTGCCGTGCCTATAAGCAAAACAAACCATACTATTATTAATTTCCCGGTCATAAAAAAGTCCGGTCATTAAACCGGACTAATAAAATATTTTTTATATTGGCTGATTTTAATCATCCAGCTGGTTGTACAATTCTTCCAGGAACTTTCTCAGTTCTTTTAAATCTTCAACCATCTTATCGCTCTCTCTATCGCCATCTTCCATAACTGCAGTTTCAGATGAACCCTGCTGCCCCAGGTGACTATCAAACAAGCTCAATTCACCGGCTTTTTGTTTCTGCACTTCTACAACATTCATATCAGATTTCTCTGCGCCATCATCACCAACATTATAGTTCTTTATGATCTTTTTTGCGCCTTCGATGGTATATTTCTCTTCCTTGAGTAATTTTTTTATCAACAGGATCATTTTGATATCCTTATTCGTATATATCCTGTTACCTGAAGAATTCTTGGCAGGGTTCAGCTGTTCAAACTCAGTCTCCCAATACCTCAGTACATACTGCTCCAGGTCACATATTCTGCTCACCTCGCTGATAGAATAATACA
>CAZQYL010000020.1:0-11368 GCA_964597425.1 uncultured Ignavibacteriales bacterium
ATATTTAAGGATGAACGATAAACGTTTTGAAAAGCTGAAAGTTATCCAGAGAGTTCATAAACACACTCCTTCATGGGTTAAAGATCATTTATCAAAAGATGAATTTAAAGGGATAGCGTTTATGGTTGATTCAATTGATGAGCTGCCGGGAATTTTGCTGAAGTAACTAACTCAAAAGTCTGCAGACTTTTGAAGTTTTATCATTTACAACCCTGTTCTGTAAAACATTTTATCAAGCTCATCCATCGAGAGCTTTACAATTGTAGGTCTGCCATGGGGACAAACATAAGGCATCTTGACGGAAAACAGCTTGTCTATAAGATTCAGCATTTCACCCTCTGTCAGATGGTCACCCGCTTTTATTGCATGCTTGCATGCGTAGGATTTTGCAAGGTTATCGCGCTTTTCAAGATTCAGTTTTATATCATACTCCTTAAACTGATCTATCAGCTCCTGCAGTATCTTGCCTTCATCACCTATTCTCACATCAGATGGAATTCCTTTAATTTTAACTTTCCGCTTACTTTGCACTTCAAGATCAAACCCCAGTGAACCAAGCTCCGTAACAATTGATTTCACAACTTCATAATCAACCGGGTTCAACTCAACGTATATAGGAATAAGCAGCTGCTGGGTTAAATTGGCATTTGAATTAAGCCTGTCTATTGCCTGTTCATACAATATTCTCTCATGCGCCGCATGCTGATCAATTATCATCAAAGTACTTTCAAGCTGGTACATTATGTACTTTCTCTGGAACTGCCATATCTCATTCTTATTTACAAGACTGTCGGTATCAGGCTCTTTATACATCTTTTCATCAAGAGCAGTCTTTACGGGCTCAACCAAACCTTCATCTGTAAATTCAAAAGCAGATTTTTGATTCTTACCAAACATCTCATGTATTACTGTTGATTCACCTTCAGAGCCTTCATGTTTTTTGAAAGTGAATCCGCCGCTTTGCGGCGTTTTGCCCGTAAAATTCGAGGACTTAAAAATATTGGCGTTATATACTGGTTTATTCTGACCCGCATCAAATCCTGTAGTCTCCGGAATTTTAACTTTTACAATCAGGTCATTTTTTTCAAGTGTACTCCATACACCCCTTCGTACAAAACTGAATAATGCGCGCTCTTCTTCAAACTTAACTTCCAGTTTTGAAGGGTGAACATTGATATCGAACTTTTCCGGGTCAAGTGTTAAGAAAAGGAAAAAATTAGGATAGTCGCCTTTATCAACAAGGTCTTCATAAGCAGAGTGTACTGCAAATGATAAAGCCTTGCTTACGACATAACGGTTGTTCAAATACAGATTCTGGTCCTGTTTGCTTTTTTTCGTGAAACTGGGTTTGGAAATGTACCCTTTGAGCGAAAGCAGATCATTTGAATGCTCTACTTCAAGCAGGTTCTCACCGGCTTCTTTGCCGAAGATCGCTATAAGTCTTTCTATCAAAGGCTGTGAGGGCAGATCGAATATCTCTTCATCTTCATTGATAAATGAAAATGCACAATGCGGGTTTGCAATTGCAAGCCTGGTTAATGTATCGTAAATGTGCCTGAATTCAGTTTGATTTGTCTTTAAAAAATTCCTGCGCGCGGGTGTGTTGTAAAATAAATTCCTTACTGCAATTGATGTACCTTTTTCTGTCTGTACCTTTGTATGTTCTACAATTTCATTTCCGTGATTTTTGATCAATGTGCCAAGCTCATCTTCAACTGTGCGGGTTTTAAGCTCAACCTGCGCCACAGCGGCAATTGAAGCAAGTGCTTCACCCCTGAAGCCGAGTGTTGTAATATGCTCAAGATCATCAGCAACGGATATTTTGCTTGTTGCATGCCGTTGAAAACTCAGGATTGCATCATCTTCATTCATTCCGCTGCCGTCATCTATGACCTGTATCAATGCTTTACCCGCATCACGGATTATAAGCTGAATAGCGGTCGCGCCGGCATCAATTGAATTTTCGATGAGCTCCTTTACAACAGCTTCGGGTCTGCCCACAACTTCCCCTGCCGCTATTCGGTTAGCAATGAACTGGGGTAATATTTTTATTTGGCTGGTCATATATCAATCCCTGAGCGAGGCGAAGGGACTCATTCGCGGAGGATAATTTTTTGCTTATCTGATGAGATCCTTCCTGCCTGAACTGCCGCTACGGCAGGCAGGCGCTTCGTTCAGGATTTCAATCTTCTAACAAAGCGTGAACAAAACTTTCCTTATCAAAAACCTGCAGGTCGTCAATTTGCTCACCAACTCCAATGTATCTCACGGGAATTTTCATTTCGCTGCTTATCTTCAATACAATTCCGCCTTTTGCGGTTCCGTCAAGCTTTGTTAATACAAGTCCGGTAAGCGGTATTGAATTACTGAATTCCCTTGCCTGTGTCATACCATTCTGACCAGTGGTCGCATCCAGCACAAGCAGCACTTCGTGCGGCGCATCCGGTAGCTGTTTTTGTATAACGCGGTTTATCTTGCTGAGTTCTTCCATAAGGTTAACTTTTGTATGGAGCCTTCCCGCAGTATCAATGATAACTACATCATAACCTTTTGCGATACCGGATTGAATTGTATTATAAACCACAGCGCTGGGGTCGCTGCCCTGCGCTAACTGAATGATCTCGGTACCCGAACGTTTTGCCCATGTTTCAAGCTGTTCGTTGGCAGCCGCGCGGAAAGTATCCGCTGCGCCAATAAGCACACTATAACCCGCATTTTTATAATTGTAAGCAAGCTTACCAATTGAAGTTGTTTTACCTACACCGTTTACACCAATTACTATTATAACGTGCGGTTTCTTATCTACTTTGAATGGTTCTTTTACTTCACCGTTACCGCTTACGAAAGCTTTCTTCAGTTCATCTCTTAAAATTGCCTGAAGCTGGTCAGTGCGCTCATATTTTTCTTCCTTCACGCGCTCTTTAAGATTCTTGATTATCTTTTCAGTGGTATTTACACCTACATCAGAACTTAAAAGGATCTCTTCCAGATTATCCAGGAAATCATCATCAATATCGCTTTTGGCATTAACAAGCTTATCAATTTTATTGAATATATTTTCATGGGTTTTCTTCAAACCCTGCTTTAATTTATCAAAAAGTCCCATATTTTGTATTGATTAAGTGCAAAGTTACTTAATAAGGGCAAGATTAACAATGAACAATAAAAAACCCGCTTTAAAGCGGGTTTTGATGAATTATTTTATCAATATCATTTTCCGTGAATCCGAAAATTTTTCAGTTATCAATCTGTAAAAATATATACCGCTTGGTAAATTTGCAGCGTTCCATTTGATATCATAACTTCCTTTTTTCAAGTGTTCATTTACCAATACTTCAATTTCTTTACCAGTAATATCAAACACAACAAATTTTACAAAAGTATTTTCAGGCAAATCAAATTTGATACTGGTTTCAGGGTTAAATGGATTTGGGTAATTTTGAAACAGTAAAAATTGAATTGGAATTTCATTGGAAATTGGTTCAATACCAATTGCGGTGCTGTTATTATTTCTAAACAACGAACCACTTTCACCTGCAACCCAACCGGTATTTTCATTAATATATGAAATACTATAACAAGTATACGGAGAATTATTCAATTCAGAATTAGCCCAATTGATTCCCCCGTTCACAGATTTATAAACATTTGAACCTGTTACCGCATAAAAAGTGCTTCCTATATAGTTTACATCCTTTCCGCCATTTTGCAGATCATTATTAACTTTTGTCCAGTTCAATCCCGAATTTGAAGTTTTATATATATATTTATAACTAAATGCAAATGCAGAATTGTTATCTGTAATACATACATCAAAGATCCAGTTTTCTTCCGGGATGTAATTTTCTGACCAGTTAATTCCCATATTTGTTGAAACCAATATTATACTATCCATGGTAATTGCTGCTAAATTCTGATTACTAAACTGGACAGTTTTCAATATCTTTGAATGAACGGCAGTATTTAGAGTTGACCAATTTGAGCCGCTGTTTGAAGAATACAAAATTGTACCTGAATCCCCGGATATCCACCCTTTGTTCTGATCGGCAAAATAAATATTGAACAATTGTTGTGTAGTATTTAAATTTGTAATACTCCAGTTAATTCCTGCATTTGTTGTTTTGTATACTTTTCTGTCACCTGACAATAACCAGCCTGTATTAAGGTTCAAGAAACATAATTCCAACTTTTCAAGTGTTCCTATAGGCATTTTAGTCCATGTATTCCCGCCATCAAAAGATTTTGCAAAAATTCCTCTTACACCTGAAATATAACCAGTATTTTGATCAAAGAACTTTACAAGCATATCAGTATTGATTTTTTTCGAAATATTATTCCAGTTTATACCTGAATTAGTGGTTTTTGCGATAAAATTGTATCCGCCTGCAATTACAGCTGAATTTGAGTTTAAAGCTTTTACGTCAGCACCCTCACTTCCTGCCTGCAATATTGACCAGTTATTACCGCCGTTAGTAGTATACATTGTATTTGGATATCCAATTCCGTATCCTGTATTAGCGTCAACAAATTCAATTGAAAGCAAACGGGTTAAAGGATGTGATTGTACAAACCAGTTCATCCCGCCATTAGTGGTTTTTCTGAGTGTATTTACAAATTGATTCCCTTCGTAAAGCCACCCGGTATTTTCATTTGCAAAAAATATTTTACCATATGGTGCACTGTTAGCCGTCCAGTTGTTTCCAAAATTTGTGGTTTTCAATAATTCGCCATAGAATGAAGATACGTATCCGGTGCTGGAGTTAATAAAGCAGGTGTAGAAAAAGTATCTACCGCTACCCGTCAAAATAGCATTCCAGTTAGCCCCGCCATTTGTGGTTTTAATTAAATTATCTCCCGCACAAACAATTCCGTTGTTTGCATCAGCAAAATAGTAAGAGTGTATCGGTGAATAATTATTCATGTTTAGTTGAAACCAGTTCGATCCGCCATTTGTGGTCTTATACATTACATTATTTTCGCTGCTAACATATCCTGTATTTGCATTTACAAAATCTATATTTGTTAAACTTGCTGAAGGAGTATTTCTGTATTCCCAATTTGCCCCGCCGTCACTTGTATGCAATACTATCCCCTGATTACCAACTATCCACCCGGTATTTTGGTTAATGAAATCAATTTTATGGAGATCTTCAAAAGGCTGGATCGGGTTGAGATTTACCCATTGCGAAAAAATATTCGCTGAGAACAAAAAGATGAATGAAATTGTCAGTTTCATAAGGCACTCCGTTTTTTAAATTAATAAGATTTACTGTATCAAACTTAATTATCCGTATTAAATAAATCAATCTATTTTCCCTTTAACCTGAATTTTACTCTGGTTATATTTGTATTACATTAAAACTAAAATCCATCAAAATGAAGATTTTCCTCAATTTTGCCACATTTTTAGCCATAATTTTCTTCCTAAATGCCTGCGGAAAAGATACTAAACAAACGCAATCAAGCTTAACCAACATAGAAGACGAAAAGAAATTCGCACTGACCTTGTATGGTGATGAGGTGAAAGTCATTGCAAAAGGAGACCTGCTCGGTAACGGCAAACAATCAGCAATTGCCGCTATAGTTATGAAGCAGACAGAAAACAGCTACTGGATTAAACGCGGAAGCTTTATGCAGAAGGAATCTGACGGATGGAAAGTTTTATTAAAAATGGAAGATAAGATATCTAATTCAAAAGGAAATCTAGTTGAACAGGTTGACGCAAAGAACGGCTATATAATCAGGTTTGATTCAACAAAAAAACCGCTTGTTATCAACATAGTAATGGCAAATGAGTACGGCAAATCAGAAAGTGATGAAGCTGAAATAAAATGGAATGATAAAATCAGTAATTTTGAATTCACTTCGCCAAATAACGAGCTCCCTCAATAGTAAACCGCATAAAAATTTAAATGGAACCTAAAAAAGCTCTCAAGTGGGTTATCTTCTGGATAAGTATTGCATTAGCCTTTAATGCAGGAGTATATTATTTTTTAGGTCAGCAAAAAGCAATTGAATTCCTTACCGGGTACATAATTGAAGAATCATTAAGTGTTGATAATCTTTTTGTATTCCTTGTGCTTTTCAAATATTTCAAAATACCATTCCACGCACAAAGAAGGGTTCTGAACTGGGGTATTATTGGCGTTATAATCCTGCGCGGAGTATTTATCCTGCTCGGATCAGCGCTTATATCCAGCTTTGGTTTTGTACTCTTTTTCTTCGGCGCAATTCTGATCTATTCTGGTTACCAGATGGCATTTGGCAAGGATAAAGAAATCCATCCCGAAAACAACAAAGTACTCAGGTTATTCAAAAGATTTTATAAGACCACTACAGACTATCATGGTGAAAAATTCTTTGTAAAAAAGGACGGCATAAAGTACGCTACTCCCCTTTTTGTTTGTTTGCTGGTTTTAGAATCAACCGACCTTGTTTTTGCAATAGATTCAATTCCTGCTATTTTCGCTATAACTACAGATCCGTTCATAATCTTCTCTTCTAACATACTTGCAGTACTTGGACTTCGCTCAATGTATTTCCTGCTTTCAGCAGTTGCTGATAAATTTGAATTCGTAAAAAAGGGAGTAGGAATAATCTTATGCTATGTAGGTGTAAAAATGCTTCTACCGATCGTAAATCCATCATGGCATATACCCGTTTATGTGTCGTTGATAGTAATACTTGCAGTCCTTGCCTTATCAGTCCTGATATCTGTAATTCAGAACAGAAAAGCACTTAAATAGTCCTTTTTACGTTACTTCCTCCTGAAATATCCCGTAATAAGATTATAAATTTTGGGTTTCTAAAATGGTTATTTTTAAGTAATTTTAACGAAATTCTGCAACTAAATTAGATTATAAATAGAAAGTTAAGTGATTAATGAACGTTCCTTTTGTTGATCTCAAAACCCAGTACCAGGGTATCAAAGAAGAAGTTTTAAAGGAAATAAATGATGTTTTGGATAATACTGCGTACATATGCGGTAAAAAGGCCAAAAAATTTGAAGAGGATTTTGCCGGAATTCATAATGTTAAACATGCCATTGGGTTAAGTACCGGCACAGATGCCCTGCATGTAGCAATGCATGCACTTGGCATCAAACAGGGTGATGAAGTTATTGTACCTGTAAATACATATATCGCCACTGCTGAAGGTGTATCTTTATGTTATGCAAAACCTGTTTTTGTTGATAACGATGAAAAGACTTATAACATTGATGTAAATAAAATAGAAGCCGCAATAACCCCTAATACGAAAGCAATTATTCCTGTTCACTTATATGGTCAGCCCGCTGAAATGGATGCAATTCTTGAAATTGCGAAAAAACATAATCTTCATGTAGTTGAAGATTGCTCACAGGCACACCTGGCAACCTACAAAGGGCAGAAAATCGGAGGATTAGGAGTAATCGGTACTTTCAGTTTTTATCCCGGCAAGAATCTTGGTGCTTACGGAGAAGGCGGAGGTGTTATCACGAATGATGACGGGTTGTATGATTTTATGCTGAAGTATCGTCAGCATGGGTCAATCGAAAAATATGTTCATGAAATTGAAGGGCATAACTACAGGCTTGAAGAGATCCAGGCAGGTGTACTGAATGTAAAAATGAAATACATACAGAAATGGACTGATATGCGCCGCAAAAATGCCAAACTTTATACAGAAGCTTTTGCATCTATGGGGATTGAAGAAGTAATCACTCCATGGCATCCTGAATACACAGACCCGGTCTATCATTTATATATCATAAGAGTTAAGAACAGAGAAAAACTGATTGATCACCTTAATAAGAACGGTGTTCAGAACGGCTTACACTATCCGCAGCCTCTGCACATGCAGAAAGCTTATGCACATTTAGGCTATAAGCCCGAAGACTTTCCGGTAGCACGGAAATTCGCGGATGAGATCCTTTCAATACCGATGTACCCTGAAATGACAGAAGAAATGATTGAATATGTTTGCAGCACTATTAAGAAATTTTATTCTTAAGAATCAGATCAAAAACAGGTTAGCTATATAATGCTGGATGAATTCATAAAAAAATGGGGTGCAAAGAAACTGATCTTATCAGTAAATGATATTCTCTGTACATTTATTGCATTCATTCTTGCGCTTTATTTTACCGCCCCGGGTTTTGAAATCTACTTCACACAGCTGACTTTTGTTGAGAAGCTTCTCATTTTCATGTTCGGCGCACTTCTTATAATACCTATCTTCAGATATTACCAGCTCTATAAGCATAAATACTTTCTCAGAATTGGTGAGCAAACCCTGCTGATCCTAAAAGGATTACTCATTAACAGTATTATTATAATTATAGGTATTTTTATCATCAAAACTCAGGAAGCACTGCACGATTCAAGAACACAGGTAATAATTTATTTTTCAATTTCATTTACACTTCTTTTTACAACCCGAGTTTTGCTTTTAAGAAGAATTCTAAGGGCAAACTACGTTGGCGGAAACATTAAAGAATTTATAACAAGGCGGGCAATCGCGGTTGGAGCAGGGAATTTGGGGATTTTCTTTTCAGAAATTCTTACCGTGAAGCCGCATTACCATATTGAACTTATTGGATTTATTGATGAAAATCCTGCAAAGAACGGAACCATTGTAAACAGGGTACCCGTAATTGGCAACGTTGAAGATATTTTGGCTATAACTGAAGAGCAGGAAATTGATGAGATATTCATCACAATACAGAATATTGAGAACAAAAAACTGCTGGATCTCATCGAAAAATGCAAACTGACGAATTGTCATGTAAATTTGGTTTCGAATCACTTCGATATAATATCGGCCAAACTGGATGAAGGTGAATACCACGATCTTAAGGTGATTTCGGTATCACCTAAATTGTCGCCTCTTTATTCAGAAAAATTTAAGAGGATTTTTGATATGCTGGCTTCCGGATTTTTGATATTACTCTTATCACCGGTTTTCCTTCTAATAGCAATATCAATAAAACTGACATCAAGGGGTCCGGTGTTTTTCAAAACTAATGTTATCGGGAAGAACGGAAAGATATTTAAGTGGTATAAATTCAGGACAATGTATGCAAATAATGATACAAGCGTTCATGAAATGCACCTGGAAAAACTTATTACTGCCAATAAAGGGTACAAAAAACTCGTCAATGATCCGCGTATCACCACAGTCGGCAGATTTCTCAGAAAATTCAGCATAGATGAGCTGCCGCAGCTTTGGAATGTATTTATCGGAAGCATGAGTCTTGTTGGTCCAAGACCTTGTTTGCCATATGAATATGAACACTTCAAAGATTGGCATAAATTGAAATATAAAGTAATTCCCGGAATTACCGGGCTTGCACAAATAATTGCACGTAACCGCGAAGATGTAACTTTCAGTGATTCCGTGCTGCTTGATCTCTATTATGCAGATAATCAGTCCTTATGGCTTGACCTTAAAATTCTATTTAAAACAATACCTGTAATGGTATTCGGAAAAGGCGGGGTATAAATATCAAAACTACAGAAAAGATAATTAATATCGGTGTTATCGGGGCAGGATATTGGGGACCAAAGTTGATAAGGAACTTTATGAGTCTGCCTAACTGCAAAGTAAAAAAAGTAAGCGATCTGAAATCCGGCAGGCTTGAATTCATTAAAAAAGAATTTCCGACAGTCGAAGTTGTAAAAGACTACCGGGAAATATTGAAAGATAAGTCCATAAGCGCGGTTGTAATATCTACACCGGTAACAACTCACAAAGAACTTGCTGAAGAAGCCATGTTCATGGGAAAACATGTTTTTGTGGAAAAACCCATGGCATACAGCACCGAAGAGGCTGAATCAATGGTATATACTGCCGCTAAGCTTGGAAAAAAACTGGCAGTTGGTCATGTATTCCAATTTGCGCCTGCTGTAAGAAAAATAAAAGAACTCCTTAAGAAAAAAGTTATTGGTAAAGTTCTTCATATTACCTCCACAAGGATCAACTTAGGACCGCCTGAATCTGAGGTAGATGTTATTTGGGATCTTGGTCCGCATGATTTTTCCATAATACTCTATCTTCTTGATGAGGCGCCATGGAAAGTTAATTCTCTGAGAAATGAATATCCTTTTGGGGCATTTAATGCACCGAGAGCAAAAAACAAATTCAGGCTTACAAATAATGCGCATATAGATCTCAATTTTAAAAGCGGAGCAACCGCACACATTCATTTGGGTTGGCTCTCTTCAAATAAAGTAAGGCTGATGCAGGTATTTGGCACAGAAGGAACATTGGTATATGATGAAATGCTTGCGCTTGACGGTAAACTAAAACTATACGGACTTGGAATTGATAACCGGATAAAAAGTAAAGCCGGTGATTCAGGTGCTCTTGGATATCAATCAGGCGAAATTACTATGATACCGCTTGAACAACACGAGCCTTTAAGACTTGAATGCCAGGAGTTCATAGATTCGATAATTTTCAACAAAACCCTGGTGAATGACGGCAAGATTGGTCTTGAAGTTGTTAAACTTCTTGAAACCTCAAGTGAATCTTTTAATAAAAATTAGTTAATGGAAAAGAAATATTTTGTTCATCCCAATGCTCTTGTGGAATCTGATGATATAGGTGAAAAGACAAGGATATGGGCATTTGCTCATGTACTAAAGAATGTAAAGATAGGTGAAGACTGCAATTTGTGTGATTACGTTTTTGTTGAAAGCGGCGTGACAATTGGAAACAGAGTGACGATCAAAAACGGAATTTCACTCTGGGAAGGACTTGTTGTTGAAGATGATGTATTTTTAGGTCCAAACGCTGTTTTCACAAATGATATGTTCCCAAGAAGTAAGAGACATTCAGGACAATTTTTATCTACATTGTTAAAAAAGGGAGCGAGTGTTGGGGCTAACGCAACCATTTTGTGCGGAATTACATTAGGAAGATATTGTCTGGTTGGGGCAGGTTCTGTAGTTACCAAATCAGTACCTGATTTTGCATTGGTAACAGGAAATCCCGCTAAATTCAGATACTGGGTCGGCAAGACGGGAGAAAAACTGATCTTTGATTCAAACAATTCAGCATCAGATACCGATGGCAACAAATACTCTTTTACCCCTGACGATAAAATTGGAATAGTAAAGGAAACATAAAAATTGATAATATCTCAGACACCATTAAGGATAAGTTTATCCGGAGGCGGTACTGACCTTTCAAACTATTACAATCCTAATGAAGGATTTGTAGTAAGCACAGCTATTGATAAGTATATTTATGTAATAGTAAAGGAACGTTTCGACGACTTGATCTATGTTGATTATTCCAACAAAGAGATCATACCTTCAATAGATGAGATCAAACATGATCTGGTTAGGGAAGCTGCGATTCTGACAGGAATGTCAAATGGTTT
>CAZQYL010000020.1:11468-17183 GCA_964597425.1 uncultured Ignavibacteriales bacterium
AACTGGGAAATGAAGAAGCAATTGGCATCAAATGTTTCAAATAGTGAAATTGATAAAATGCATCAGCTGGCCATGGATGGCGGCGCTTTGGGTGCAAAGATCTCCGGAGCCGGGGGAGGCGGATTCCTTTTGGTATACTGCGAAAGGGATAAACAGGATACACTCCGAAGAAGTCTAAGGATGTATAGGGAGCTGCCCTTCTTTCTGGAAAAGTACGGCAGCAAGATCATTTTCGATCAAACAAGATATGATATAAAATAATTACACTTTTGATATTAAATGGATAAAGTTTTAGTAACGGGCGGTGCAGGATTTATTGGTTCACATATAGTGGATAGGCTGTTGAAAATCGGTTATTCAGTCAGGATACTTGACAATCTTCAGAAACCCGTTCACTTAAAAGGCAAACCTTCATATATTCCCAAAGAAGCTGAATTTATCCTGGGCGATGTCAGAGACAGGGATACAATTGAAAAGGCATTGGAAGGTGTAGATTACATTTTTCATTTGGCAGCATACCAGGATTACCTGCCTGATTTTTCCACTTTCTTCCATGTAAATTCTGTCAGTACAGCCCTGATATATGAGATTGCTGTTGCAAAGAACCTGCCAATCAAGAAAATAATTGTTGCCTCATCTCAATTTGTTAATGGCGAAGGCATATACAGGGATAAAGAAGGAAATTTTGTATACCCCAAACGAAGGTCAAATGAACAGCTTGAAAAAGGACAGTGGAATTTCACAGATAAAGATGGTGACCCTCTTGAATATGTATGGACACCCGAAACTTATGCATGTCCCCCGAATCAATATGCAATTTCAAAATATTCACAGGAACTGATGGCTCTGAATTTTGGTGAGCGTTATAACATTCCCAGTGTTGCAATGCGATACTCAATTGTACAGGGCTCTAGGCAATCATTTTATAATATGTACAGCGGCGCCTGCAGGATATTTTCTTTGAGTTACTTTTTTGATAAAGCTCCGACAGTTTATGAAGACGGCTTAATGATGCGTGATTTCGTGAATGTTCATGATGTTGTGGATGCCAATATTCTTGTTATGCAGGATGAACGGGCAAATTACAATGCGTTTAATGTTGGCGGCGGCAAAGCGTACACAGTAAAAGGGTTTTCTGAAATTGTTGCCAAAGAATTCGGTAAGGAAAGTATCAAAGCCAATATATCAGGTGAATACCGGTTTGGAGATACAAGAAACGCTTGTTCGGATATTTCCAAGCTCAAGTCACTTGGCTGGTCTCCGTTAAGAACAGCTGAGGACAGTGTTTCTGAATATGTTGAGTATTTGAAAGCACAAACTGATATTGAAGATATTCTTGCTTATGCTGAAAATACAATGAAAAACTTAAATGTAGTAAGAAAAGCGGGGAATTAATCAATATTTTACATTATTTTACCTTTACGTATTATTTTCATTGTGATAATGTTTAATTATACTGATTTTTGTAATTAATCAAATTTATTATATATATTTATGGATTTTAAAAGCTATAAAAAACTTGTTTCGGATACAATGGATTCTGTTGATCAGGCGGAAATTGATAACTTCATTAACCTGATTGTTGAAGCTTATAAGGATGACAAATTTGTATTCGTAATAGGCAATGGCGGCAGTTCTGCCAATGCTTCTCATCTTGCGCAGGATCTTGCAAAGGGTACTAAAATTCATCCGGAGCACGAAATACGGTTAAAGGCTCTAAGCCTTACGGATAATACCCCGTTTTTAACAGCTCAGGCAAATGATGAAGGTTATGATACTATCTTTGAACAGCAGCTTGTTACTTATGCAAAACCCGGTGATATGGTAATTGCGATAAGCGGTTCAGGTAACAGTCCGAATATTATTAAAGCAATTGATTGGGCTAACAGGAACGGCTTAACTACCGTTGGCGTAACAGCATTTGATGGCGGCCAGCTGTATAAAATTGCTAAACACAGGCTTCATGTACCTCTTGATGAAATGTGTACTGCTGAGAGTATTCATTCAATTGTTTTTCATTATGTCATTCTGGAATTAAGGAAAAAATTCAAACAGCTTAACTAATTTTTCTGCAAATAATCTAAATCAAATGGGAAAATTCAAATTCTTTTTTGTTCTGTTTACATTTTTATATATTGCCGGTTCTGCTTATTCACAGGTTGAATTAGTACCACTTTCAAACCCTGTTTATGATTTTCTGGACAGGATGTTCACCAATAAGGTTATAGATAGCTATTCATCATCAATGGGACCCGTTTCCCGCAGGGAGGCAGCAAACTGCCTGAAAGAAATTACCGCGAAAAAGAACAAGCTTTCTAAAACCGATAAAATGCTCCTGGATTATTATACTACAGAATTTGAATATGATATGTACGGAACTCTGAAAAAATCTTCAAACTTCTTTTCTAAAAAAGGTGTTGGCGAGCTTTTCTCAAATAAAAAACAGAAATACCTGTACAGCTCCGTTGATTCAAACGTATCATTTTTCTGGGATGGACTGGCTAATGTAAGATATATCGGTCTGGATGGCGATTCTGCAGGAAAACCTCACGTTCTTCTTGGCGAGCTTGGCACAAGAATACGTGGTACATTGTTCAATTCCGTGGGTTTTTACCTGCGCTTATCAAATGGCGTCAGGCTGGGCGGAACTTCTGAAGATGCGCAGCGTACTGCTTTTGTTGACCCGCTGCTTTCTTCCATCAGGAAATACAACAGCGAAGGTAACAAAACTTTCGATAGCTACGAAGGATATTTAAGATACGCGCCGGCTAAGGACTGGCTTGGACTTACAGTTGGCAGAGAAGCACTGAGTTTTGGAACAGGCTATATTGATAAATTATTTCTTTCAAATAAGAATTCAGCTCCATTCGATTTCCTGAAACTTGACCTGCATTACAAAAAGATCAGGTATTCATTCTTCCACTCAAGTATTGTTGGCAATGATTCAGCCGGGGCGCAGTTGTCATCCAAATACCTTGTCTTCCACAGGCTCGAGCTTGGACCATTCTTCAATAATTCATTCAAACTGGCATTCAATGAAATGGTTGTTTACAGCAATGTGCCAATGAATTTTGCATTCATAAATCCGATAAGTTTTTTAACCTCGGCTGATATGAATACCGAGCTTCCAGGCAAAAATTCCAATAATACCCTGCTTGGACTTGATATGCAGGTTTATCCGGCAAAGAATATTTCGATACAGGGAAGTTTATTAATAGATGATCTCAATTTTGAAACATTAAGCAACGATTCCGCCAAAGGCAACGATAATAAGTTCGCTTTCCAGGGCGGAATTAACTGGCAGAATGCATTTACTCTGCCTAATCTTGCACTGACGTATGAATACACCAAAGTGGAACCGTTTGTTTACGCACACAGAGAAATTAATAATTCATATGCAAACTGGAACCTGCCAATGGGTCACTCACTCAACCCGAATTCTGATGAACATGCCTTCCGCCTGGCATACAATTTCGGCAGCAGGGTAAAGTTTGCAATAACCTATAAAATGCAGCGCACAGGTGAAAACTATACCGATAGCCTTGGTAATTTTGTTAATGTTGGCTCCAGCATTCTGGATGGCAGCGAAGATTTTGCACGAAAAAATGAGTTCCTTGGCGGTATCAGGATAAACAGGAACATAATAATTGCGGAGCTTGAATTTGAACCAATAAAACAATACTTCTTCACGATAAGGTACCAGCGCAGAAATTATGATTATGTTGACAGGAATATTTCATACGGCGAAAATATCTTCTGGGGCTCATTCAGAATAGATTACTAAGAATGTTAAAAGCTGAAATAAAAAATAAAATACTCAAGCTCTCTGCTGCATACAGCAAAGAGATGATCGAACTCAGAAGGAGAATTCACATTAATCCGGAAACGGCTTTTAATGAATTTGAAACTACCAAACTGCTTTATAACAGCCTTAACAAAAAAGGTTTTGATAAAGTAAACCGCATTACTGATACCGGTGTTTTTGCCCTGCTGAATGGCAATAAAGGCAAGTGTGTTGCTTTAAGAGCCGATATTGACGCGCTCCCTATTACCGAAAATACAGGTTTAAAGTTTGCTTCCAAAAATCCCGGCATAATGCATGCCTGCGGTCATGATGCACACTCCGCTATGGTTTATGGAGCTGCATTAATACTGAAAGAGCTGAAAAAAGAACTCAATGGCTCAGTGAAGTTCATTTTCCAGCCCGCGGAAGAAAAAAATCCGGGCGGTGCTTCAGTGCTTATCAAAAACGGAATTCTCAAAAACCCCAAAGTAGATGCGATTTTCGGGCAGCATATATTACCGGGCAATCCTGCGGGCAAAGTTGGATTCTACCCCGGTGTTATGATGGCATCTCAGGATGAAATATATATTACAATTAAGGGCAAAGCCGGACATGGCGCTAAACCGCAATCGGCAATAGATCCTATTGTTATCGCTTCACAGGTTGTGTTAGCACTACAGACCATTGTATCAAGAAATACCGATCCGTATGAACCTATTGTGATCACAATCGGGAGGTTTGCGGGAGGTACAATTAATAATGTTATTCCTGATACCGCAAAACTTTCAGGTACAGTAAGAACACTGAACGAAAAACTCAGAAGGAACACATTAAAACTGATAGAACGAACAATTAAAGGTATTACTCAGGCTGCGGGAGCAGGTTACGAATTCAGAGTATCGCCCGGATACCCTGAGCTGGATAATTCCATAGCGGAAACCGCTTTTGCGCAAAATGCAGCCCGTGAGTTTTTAGGAAAAGAAAATGTTTTTAAAGGTGAGCGATTTATGTTCGCCGAAGATTTTGCATACTATTTAAAAAAATGCCCCGGCTCCTTTTACTGGATCGGGGCTGGAAACACTTCCGGACTTCACACTTCTACATTAAACCTTGATGAAAAATTAATTCCTCAGGGCGCAGCATTTATGGCATTCCTTGCGTTGAATTATTTAAATCAATATTAATTTTCCTGTTTCAGTAATGTCTACAGAAAAAAAGTTATTTTATACTTTTAAAATTTCTATTGCAATGTGTTTTATTGGGCACGGAGCATTTGGCATTATTACAAAGCAGATATGGTGCAATTATTTTGCGGTATTTGGAATTGGTCAGGAAATGGCGTATAAGCTTATGCCGTTTGTAGGCTCTTTTGATATTCTAATGGGTATCATTATGCTGGTTTATCCAATGAGAATTGTGCCGGCTTGGCTCGTCTTTTGGGGAATTTTCACTGCGCTGTTGCGGCCATTATCACATGAACCTTTCGCTGAATTCATTGAGCGTGCGGGGAATTATGGTGTTCCGCTGGCTATGTTAATATTGGTGGGGGGAAGCAAAAACATGAGAGGGTGGTTTTCAAAAATAAAGTCTGATATAACTACAGATGAAGAAACTTTGCAAAAGATTGCGTTATGCTTAAGATTAACTGTATTTCTTTTGCTGGCCGGACATGGATGGCTGAATATGATTCAAAAACAAGGGCTATTGAATCAATATGCATCTTTAGGAATTTTAGACCCGGCTTCAGCAGCGCAATTCGTAGGCTTATTTGAAATTATTGCTGCATTTGCAATCCTGATAAAACCAATAAGGCAAATACTGATCCCGATACTGATCTGGAAAATGTTCAGTGAATTATTTTATCCTGCTTACGGATATTGGGAATGGATTGAACGCGGGGGAAGTTATGCTGCAATTTTAGGTTTATGGTT
>CAZQYL010000021.1:0-6529 GCA_964597425.1 uncultured Ignavibacteriales bacterium
TTACGTCCTGGCCATCGCCTTCATATTTTGATGGACATTTGGTAAGTACTTCGGTCGCATGGAAATTTCCGTCTTTGATCTTTCCCTTTGCAACAACGCTTTCAGCCATCTTGAAATTATTTGGCTCAGCGCCGTCCAATATTACTTTCATTTCCACATTGCTTTCATCTTTCATGTAGAAAATGAATTTATTGGTGGATACATCAAATTTAGCATCTTTTTCTTTTACCCAAGTACCCTTAACCTGGGTTTTTTTGTGTGTTTCTGATGCATGCTGAAAATTAGCATATTCCACTTTTGTATCAACAAAAGCGAAGAAACCAACCACAATGAATACTACGATTATGATGGCACCGATAATATAACGTTTGTTCATGATATTACTCCTTTTCGATTTTTTTAATTTTCTTATCAAGTGAAAGCATATAAAGGAAAACACCCAGCCATAAAATGAGTGTTACACCGAGCACTATATAATTCTGGTTCTGCCCTAAAAAATCCATTAGTTGCTCTCCTTTAAATTCAATTTAGCAATTCTGATCCTTAAATTCAGCATCCAGGCATACAGTCCGGTAAATCCGGCAAGCGAGCTCAGGAACACAATCAGCATGCTGGTATTCATTTTTACTTTACCGGTTGAGTTCACAATCGGATCAGGGTGAAGTGAATCGACAATGCGCGGGAAAATAAAAATAAAAAACGGAACTGTTATACCCGCAAGTATTGAATATACCGATGAGAGCTTGGCTCTCTGCTCCTCAGATTCCACCGCGCTGCGAAGCGCGAAGTATGCGCCGTAAACCAGTATAAGTACAAATATTGATGTCTGCCTGGGGTCCCAGTTCCAGAATGCACCCCACTCAAACTTAGCCCATATAGCTCCGGTAACTGTTGCAAGCACAGCAAATATCAAACCCAATGCTGCAGATGATGCAGCTTTATAGTCATACAATATATCACGCTTGCGGATATATTGTGCACCATAAACCAGCGCCATCACAAATGCAACTGTGCTTACCCATGCAGTAGGTACGTGGAAATATAGTATCCTTGCGCGCTCGCCCATATTACCAACAGCGGGAATCGGGGCAATTATCGCAAAGCAAATAACAACTGTAAGCCAAACAAATAAACCGTATTTTAAAAATTTATCCATATTATTTTTTTAGAATCTCTAACCCAGGTTTTCAACAGTATCTTCATCATCAAGGAACTCTACTCCCCTTACTCGTTTTACATCACGCCTTTGCTCAACATTTTTCCTTATGTTATTCATAAGCTCACCGGGGTTGGGAACTGCTTTTAGCAGAAAATTCATTGAAGTTTTATCTGAAGTAGTTAAAGCAACATTGCCAAGTTTAAATAGTCTCTGCCAGAACGGCTCATACATATCAACATCTCTTACCCTGTATAATTCCAGTGCCTCGGTCTTTTTTGAAAAAATACCTGTTGTGTAGAAGATCCTTTCGGTAGTTACTTTATACCTGTGATTTCTTACAACTATCCATTTAATAAGCATATATATCAATGGTATAACTACAAGAACCGCAGCAAAAGGGAAAAACAAAAGACTAAGCACAATTATAACCAAAGATACTATTCCCATGGATATGAATATCCCGAAGTTTAGCACCTGAGACTGAGAGCCTTCCCAAACTATTTGTTCCTGTGTTTCACTCATAAATTAACGATTATTCAATGAAATTCACAAATTAATATGGTAAAAATAGCGATTAATCCTGTTATAAAAAATAATATTTGTCATACTTTTTTGTGACGAATGTCATTAAACGGAAAATTTAAACAATACTATACTAATTCAATTGTAAAAGTGCTAATTATTTAAGAATTTACGTTAATGAGAATAGCATTTTTATCACCATTTTACCCGTTTAGAGGGGGAATTGCCCAGTTTGGCGATTCGCTTTACCTTGCGCTTGCCGCCAAAAACGAAGTAAAAGCGTTTTCATTCACCCGCCAGTATCCGGGTTTACTGTTTCCGGGTAAGACCCAGTATGTATCTGATAGCGACATGGACCGAAAAATTCCGGTTACCCGTGTGCTGGATAGCATTAATCCGTTTACATGGAATAAAACAGCAAAAGAGATAATAAAATTCAAACCTGATATTGTGCTGATAAGCTACTGGATGCCATTCTTCGCTCCGGCTTTTGGAAAGATAGCAGGTTTGCTAAAGAGTAAAGGCATCAAAATAATCGGACTGATGCACAATGTTATTGCACATGAAAAACGAATTGGTGATGAAGCATTAACAAAATACTTCTTCAATAAATGTGATGGGTTTGTTCTGCTTAACAGATCATCTGAAAAAGACCTGCTTGATTTGAAACCGGAAGCAAAGTACATAATTCACTCACACCCGCTTTATGATCATTACGGAAATAAACTTGATATAACCCGTTCAAGAGAAAAGCTCGGAATTGCACAGGATAAAAAAGTGATACTCTTTTTCGGATTCATAAGGGATTATAAGGGTCTGGATATCTTAATAGAATCAATGAAAGATCTGAGCGATGATTTTTTACTTTTAATTGCAGGAGAAGTCTACGGCAATTTCAAAAAATATGATGAACTGATCACATCGCTTGATATCAGAAAAAAGGTGAATACTCAGGTGAGATATATTCCTGAAAACGAAATACCGCTTTTCTTTTCAGCGGCAGATGTTTGTGTACTGCCATACAGGACCGCTACGCAAAGCGGAATTGTCGGAATTGCGTATCATTTCGATCTTCCGGTTATCGTGACAGATGTCGGCGGACTTGCAGAAATGGTTGAGGAAAATAGGACCGGTCTGATTATTGATAAACCAAATTCATTACTAATTAATGAAGCATTAAAAAAGTACTTTTCAGAGAACCTTAAAGAAAAGTTCATGCCGTTTATTGCAGAGTATAAATCCCGGCATTCATGGCAGAATCTGGCTGAAGAAGTAGTTAAGTTGAATAATTTCCTTTAATAGTTTCACACGCTAAAAAGCAAAGACATGTTTAGATATTATTTCATGATAATTTTCTCCGTAATATTTATAACAACCAAGAGTCTACCACAAGACCGTAAATTTACACCACTTTTTAGCAAAGGTTTGGAAGTCAAAAAGAAAACTGGTTTCTTTAATTCAAAAGCACTTACAGGTGACGCTCTGTTTCTGGCTTTGAAAGCAGGTTATCAAACATACTCCCCTGAATACGATGAGAACTTCAAAGCAAGCTGGATGTTTGATGTTTCAGCAGGAGGTGTTTTTAACAATAACTGGCACGCAGGATTAAGCTTAAGATTCTGGAAATCAAACATTGAAAATTACACCCCTCCGGGCTCGGATACTTCATACAATAAAGAATTTAAAGGAATGGCTGTTCTCTTTTTTGGGAATTACAAATTTATTTTACAAAAAGAGCTGATTTTTCCATTTATAGGATTAGGTTTTGGGAATTATGAAATTAAAACGGAAAGTCAAAAAAGACAATATTTATGTATCGGTATAAACACGGGAGCGGAGGTGAAAATTAATAAATTTATTGCTGTGAATTTTGATATATGTTTTAACAGACTCTTAAATTTTGTTGAAAACGGTAACAGCTACAACAATTTTGAATTCAAGTTTGGTCCTGCATTTTATTTATCTTATTAAACAATTATTTAAAAAATAACAAATACGTATTCTTTTCTCTAGCAATTGCCGGCATGTTATCCGCTCAAACTGATTTACCAAGTAACGCACATAAATATGTTGTTAGAAAAACCTGTTACTTCTGGCTGCACAAATAATGCTTTTTAAACCATAAGAATCAGTGTATGATCACTAATTAACCTTCCGAAGTTATACTATTTATCTGTAACAAATTTCCGTTGTAAATAAATACCAGCATTGCTATATTAAGTAAACATCCAAAACCTATTTAAATAAATCACATGAAACATTTACTTCTTGTTTTAATATTTTGTGTTTTTGGCACATTTTCAACTTTTTCAGAAGATAATAATTATGTGCCCGGCGAAATAATAGTAATGCTGAAAGCCGGCGAAAATGTAAATAAACTTTCAAACTCATTTGGCTTTATGGGTTTAACCGTTAAGGAACCTGTTGTTGAGTACATGAATATCTGGTTATTTAAATTTGATAATAACAGGGTAAACGGTCAAACTGTATTGAACGAAATAAAAAAACACTCATCAGTCAGTGTTGCCCAGTTCAATCATTATGTTACCGAAAGATCAGTTACACCAAATGATACGAGATTTGCTGAAATGTGGTCTTTGAACAATACCGGCCAAACCGGCGGAACAGTTGATGCTGATATAGATGCCATTGAAGCGTGGAATCTTACCACCAGCGGACTCACCGCAGCAGGTGATACAATTGTAGCAGCAGTAATTGATGGCGGCTTTTACCTGAATCATGCAGATCTTTCATTCTGGAAGAACTGGTATGAAATTCCTTCGAACGGAATTGATGACGATGGAAACGGTTATGTTGATGATGTTAACGGCTGGAATGCTTATAATAATAACGGTAATGTTACTGCAAGCGGTACGCATGGTACACATGTTTCAGGTACTATAGGAGCACTGGGAAATAATAACCTGGGTGTAACCGGCGTTAACTGGAATATAAAAGTATTGGCTATACAGGGCTCATCCAGCACTGAATCTGTTGTAATAAGAGCATATGGATATGCATTAAAACTCCGGAGGGTTTATAACCAGACAAACGGTTTACAGGGAGCTTTCGTCGTATCAACCAATTCATCATTTGGGGTTGATTACGGACAGCCGGCAAACTTTCCGTTATGGTGCGCATTTTATGATTCGCTGGGCAGTGCCGGTATACTTAGCGCATGCGCTACGGCAAACCTGAATATCAATGTAGATGTTTCAGGTGATATTCCGACAGCATGTCCAAGTGACTGGATGGTATCAGTAACTAACACAACAAATACAGATGCAAGAAACTCAGGTGCAGCATACGGGTTAACAACAATTGATCTCGGAGCACCAGGCACCAGCATACTATCTACAACTTCAGCCAGCATTTATGGTTTATCTACAGGTACTTCAATGGCAACGCCGCATGTTGCAGGCGCAATAGCGTTTATGTACGCGGTTGCTCCGCTTTCATGGATCCAGCAATATAAGCTTACGCCCGGACCATATTCGCTCCAGGTAAAACAAAAGATAATGCAGGGTGTTGATATAAAACCTTCTATGGTGAATACAGTATCAGGCGGTAGACTTAACCTGAATAACAGTGCGCTATTGATGCAGAATCTTACTGCGATCAATAATGAAAACACAGGCGTACCATCACTTTTCAGGCTTTATCAAAACTATCCTAATCCGTTCAATCCAACAACGGTTTTATCATTTGATATGCCAAAGGATGGATATGCAAGCTTAAAGATATTTAATGCAATTGGACAGGAAGTAGCAGTAATATTTGATGGCAATATCAAAGCAGGTTCATATCAGAAAGTATTTAATGCAGCAGAGCTGCCAAGCGGTATTTATTTCTATAAATTTACGGCTGATGGATTCAGCGATGTGAGAAAAATGTCACTGATAAAATAGTGCCAAACAGGTCAAAAATACTGTTTTCCTTATTTTTCTGTTGTTTTTTTGGTTTTTCTTCGTGATTTTAGTGCAGCTTAAAAATTTATTTTCAAGCGGAGGTAATTGCGGGTTAACAGATACTCTATTCTGATAAAATGGAGCCTATATGTTAACCCGTATCTTTTTATGAAACAAAATTGCACTTAACTCTATATAATTCTTATGCAGCAACAACAACCCAAATTTAAATTGTAGTATTAAATAAATGAATGATTGCGAAATATAAAGTTCTTAAAAATTTCAGCTATGAACTCCACTCAAAATATAAAAACACTGATAATATCTGCAGGACTTGCACTTTTATTCATCTTCAGTTCGACCACGAAAGCTCAGGATACCAATTATGTGGTTACTGAAGGCAGCGAAGCGGTAATTTGCGGATATATTGTAATTATTGATGCCCTTTGGTATTATGACGGATCACTAAAAGCGGATATTTCAATCCTCGAAAAACAAAACTCAAAACCCATAACCGGCGGATATAAAAAAGGTGATGAGATAACAATATCAAGCGAACCCGGATGCACTTTTTATGTTTATTCAATTGAAAAGATTGGCGGTTTAAAAAGTAAAGGTATGGTTATACTTTCCAAATCACCCCCCGTAAGCAGTATGAAAAAAGATAAAGATATAATTATACAGGAAGAATACAGCACTTATAAATTCGGTAAATACGACTTATTTATTTCATCCATAAGAATTGACAATGGTAAAAAAATCGCGAATATTACTATTACACAAAATACAGCACTTATCGAAAACCTTGTCCTGTCAAAAGGAGATCATATATGGCTTGGTGAAAGGCTTTACCAGGTTGAATCAATTCAGGCAAGATCACATTTTATAAAAACGGACCCTGAAAAAATATATGAACCACTGCCGGGACAAATAGAATTTA
>CAZQYL010000021.1:6629-17111 GCA_964597425.1 uncultured Ignavibacteriales bacterium
GCATTAAAACTCAACGATGTGTGGCTAAGTGAGCTGATATGGCGTGAGTTCTTTATGATGATACTTTATCATTACCCGGATTCTGCACTATCATCGTTCAAACCTGACTATGACAGGATAAAATGGAGGAACAATGAGGCGGATTTCGATGCCTGGTGCAAGGGCGAAACGGGTTTCCCCATAGTAGATGCCGGAATGCGAGAGCTGAATAATACCGGCTTTATGCATAACCGTGTTAGGATGATAACTGCAAGCTTTTTGTGCAAGGATCTGCTAATTGACTGGCGCTGGGGTGAACGTTACTTTGCTGAAAAGCTTCTGGATTACGAGATGTCATCAAATGTTGGCAACTGGCAGTGGGCTGCAGGTACGGGGTGCGATGCCGCGCCCTACTTCAGGATATTCAACCCCGCTTCGCAGCAGGAAAAATTTGACCCTGAACTGAAGTACATAAAAAAATGGGTTCCTGAATATGGAAACTTCGGTTACCCTCAGCCAATAGTTGACCATAAATCAGCCCGTGAACGAACATTAAAAGCCTACAAAGAAGCCCTTGGCAGATCATAATAACCTATTGATTTTTATTTTTTTATTGTTGTAAAAACAGCACTTTATAATAATACTTAATTGTCAAGTGTTTTTTCAGAAACTTATTCCGGAATACGTTAATTAGAGTT
Organism: uncultured Ignavibacteriales bacterium; assembly: GCA_964597425.1. Lineage (GTDB taxonomy): Bacteria > Bacteroidota > Ignavibacteria > Tepidaquicellales > OLB5 > OLB5. The sequence continues at coordinate 7,307 of CAZQYL010000021.1, forward strand.
GATAATACAATAATTAAAGTTAAGGGAGTAAATGGAAGGCAAATCTTTATACTGGATCTTGTTTAATGTTTTTGTGCTGTTAATGCTCGCATTGGATCTTGGGGTTTTTAACCGTAAGGCTCACGAAGTGAAGATGAAAGAAGCTTTAATATGGAGCGGTGTATGGATAGTACTTGCCTTATCGTTTAATCTTTGGCTGTATTTTAATTACACACCACCTGAAGGACTTACAAGCGCTGATTCAGCCCTTCAATTCTTAACCGGGTACGTAATTGAAAAATCTTTAAGCGTGGATAATATTTTTGTCTTCGTTCTTATCTTCTCATTTTTTAAAGTACCTGCAATTTACCAGCACAAGGTTTTGTTCTGGGGAATTTTAGGTGCACTTATAATGAGAGTCATCTTCATTTTTGCAGGCGTTGCATTGATCAACCAGTTTACATGGATAATATATGTCTTTGGAGCATTCCTGATATTTACAGGCATAAAACTTGTAACCCAAAAAGATAAGGAACTTCATCCTGAAAAGAACCCAGTACTTAAACTGTTCAAAAGATTTTTCAGGGTAAGCGAAACTTATGACGGCGGCAAATTCTTCACGATCCAAAATTCGAAAAAAGTCGCAACTCCCCTGTTCGTCGTTTTGATCATGATAGAAACAACCGACCTTATCTTCGCGGTAGATTCAATACCAGCAATACTTGCTGTTACCCAGGACCCGTTCATTGTTTACAGTTCTAATGTATTTGCAATTCTGGGTCTCAGATCACTTTACTTCGCACTTGCAGGGCTTGTAAAACTTTTCCATTACCTTCATTATGGTTTGGCTGCTATCCTCGTGCTTGTTGGTACAAAAATGATCCTTAATCATTACTATTCGGCCAAGATAATTTCTACTGAGCTTTCTTTGATATTAATAGTATTGATACTCGGAGCTTCTGTAGTTGCATCTATTATGAAACCCAGGATTCAATCGGTTTAATTATTGTTACATAAAGAGAAAAACAGTTAGTTTTTTAGCAGGAATTAGGTATTTATTTTTAATAAAATTAATGATTAATTGCAGCAACAATTAATGATAATTAAATAATTTATACTAACTTATAATGGATCTTAAACTGCTAATTGTACTGATACCGGTATTAGTTGTACCATGGATCGCTTTATACTTCGTATTCATTGCTTCAAATAAAAAAGTAATTGCAAATTATAAAAAGCTTGCAGAAAAATACCAGCTTAGCTGTGACTTTTCCAAAAAAGTCGGTATGAAAACTCACCCCAGTGCAGAAGGTATATACAGGAACAGGCAGGTAAAAATTGAAAGTGTTGTCAGGGATTCTGTTGACGGCAAAAATGTAATACCGCATACTGTACTCACTGTTGATTGCCCTAATTCAGATAATTTTTTCTTTAAGGTATACAAAAGAAATAAGAAAAATTCACAGAATTTCTCCGCAGGTTCCGCTATGGTTGATGATAACGAATTTGACGATAAATTCATTATTCAGACCAATTCACCTGATAGGGTTAAAAAGATGTTCGATTTTAATACGAAGTTTAAGCTTGACCAGGTCAGCAGGCTTGGCTTTAACGGGCTTATAGCCCTGGAAGGCAGCAGGCTTTGTTATATGGAGCCCGAACTGCTTGCATCCAATGATTCATTGATGAGGCTTGAGCTGGTTATGCATGAGTTCTGTGATATTGCTGAGATAATGAGGTATAACTAAGCGCTGCGGAATGTTTTTTGCAAATAAAAAACTCCTTCAATCTAATGACCAAAGGAGTTGATTTGGGGTAAAACATATATAAAAGGATGCCATGTAGTCTCTATCTAGCCTGCTTAATATCCCCCCTGTATGTTTATACGAGATTGTATCATATGTGTCAAAATCTGTTAATTAACCACACTTATATAATTCTTAATCTATTTACTTTACCAGTATCATTCTTTTTGTTTCGGTGAATAATGCGCTGCCTTCAGTGCTTAAGGCATTTATCCTGTAAAAATAAACCCCTGATGCAAATACTGATGCATCAAATCCCGCTTCATATGTTCCTGAATTCTGTTCGTTATTTACAATTTCACTCACTTTATTGCCAAGTATATCATAAACCGTTATGTTCACTAAAGCTCTTTGGGTAATACTATACCTTATCTTTGTTACAGGATTGAACGGGTTCGGATAATTCTGATCCAGTTCAAACTTTTCGGGAGTATTGCTGCTGATGTTTATTACTCCAACCAGCGGTCCGAATGTCCCGTCAAACTTTATATTCTGCGCATAGATTCCGCCACCATCATTTCTTTTATCCTGCCAGCATAAAATGCTGTTGCTGTTTGCCGGATTTATCACTGAATTCAGTCTGATCTTTGAGCTGGTAATACTGCCGGCAGTTATAATATTGCCCGCCCATAAATAGGCGCCGCTTGTTCCCATTTTTGTTGCTTTTATAATATTGTTACCACCGGCTGCTGACTGGTTAAAACATATTATTGCGGTTGTATCCTTTGTCATTACTGTATACGCTACTACCTGGTCAGTTCCCAGTGATTGTATAGCAATTCCGTCAGTTCCCCATTGCCTTGTGCCTGATGAATTGATCTTCTGCACATTAAAACCAACCTGCGTTTGTCCGCCGTTGGCTTCCTGCCATGCAACATATGTTTCGCCTGTTGCGGGCATGTATGCGGCAACCGGCGCAAAATGATTATTTGAGGTGTTACCCGAAACAGCTGTACCATTCAACGGGAATTGAATGACCCCTGCTGAATTTTTCCTCTGAACGTAGCCGGTAGTTAAATTTACTGAATTCCTGTCATCGTGCCAGCAGTATACTGCTCCGCTGTTTCCATCGGAAAACAGACGCGGTGTATAAAATCCTGAAACCCTGCCAAGCGAATAAACAGTATCCTGTGTTGCATTCCATACCCTTGCGCCCGATGATGAAACTTTTTGGCTGTATATCCTGTAGTTTGAAGGACTGATAAATGAACCGGTATATCCTGAAAACATTACTATAACGCTTCCGTTATCAGATGGAACAATTGCCGGCCAGTCATAATTTTCAGTAGTTCCGCTCGTCCATATAACAGGTGATGTACCCCATTGCTTTACACCTGCAGCATTTATTTTCTGCAGTGCAAGTTTCTGCGGACCGGAACCGATTCTCCAGAAGAAAACATAATTTCCGTCAGATGTCTGCACAACTTTTGGATTTGGCTGAAATGAATTTACCGAATCAGAAAGCGCGATACCATTTGCGCCCCACATTTGAACACCTGCAGAACTGATCATATACGCAAACGGATTAATAGTACCACCGCTTCTTATATCGGTAAAAGTCAAAATACAATTATTATTATTATCAGCTATCATATCCCAATCAACCAGCGAAGAATTTTGCGGGTTATTGCTTACAAGTATTCCGTTTGCTGCAAACTGCGGAACGCCGTTCACATCAAGTTTCTGCAGATAAACAGCATAACTTCCGCCGCGGCTATCAAACCAAGAGTAATAAGTTGAACCGTCAGGACACAAAGCAAGCTTCTGAACTGACTGCTCACCGGTTGGGTCACTTACCACTGTATTAACCGCAGTGTTGGAATTCCACTGGGAAAGAATGTTAATTCCTGCAAATGAAAGAAGCAGAAAGGATTTTAAAACTGCTGAATATAATTTCATATTAAAACTCTTTTATATTATAGAATAAGGAATAAGTATAAAAATACTTTTACAATAAAAATTAATCAAATAGAGCATACCCGATATTTACCCACCTAATTTATTAATAATTTAGCTATTTTACGAAAATATCAATTAAAAACTAAATGAAATTTACTCACCAAATTAAATCTCCCAAATTCATTGAAGTTTTCTATAGTTTTAGTGAAAATGAGCAAAAAAGCTTCATTAAGTTCGCTAAAAGTGCCTATTTTAACAAAAAAAGAGACCATAAACCCCTATTAAACAAATTATTGAAATTGAAATCTGAATATAGATACAATTCACAATTAAATATCAGCAAAGAACTTCTTAGTTCTTTAAAAATAAACAAAAGAGCACTATGGAACAGGCTTTCTGAACTGACAAAAATAGCTGAGAGTTATCTTATCACAGCCAATATTCAGAACAATAGACTACTGAAGAATAATATTCTTCTGGGAGAGTTTTCTAACCGAAGATTAAACGATATGCTTCGGCTGCAGGTTACCCCGGTAAAGTCAGAAATAAAGAAAGAGAAGATAGAAATTGACACATACTTTTCAGTTCACAGTTTATATAAAAAGATCAGCGCTTATTATTCAGAGCAGAATAATTACCCTGAGTCGGCAAAATTTTATAAACTGCAATCAGAATATTGGCTGCTGCATTTCCTTATAGTACTTTTTAAACAGCTGCTGGATACCGAGCTTCAGAAAAAAAATAATATTGATATCTCATCCCGGCTTTCAAATGAATTACTCGATTGCATCGACAAAGAAAAACTTCTGGCGCTGGTAAAACATAATCTTCCTGTTGTATCAATTCCCGCAGAAGTCTATTACCTGCTCTACTGGGCATTTAAAGAAGCTGACGGCTCTGAGTTCTATTTTTCTGCCCGGGATATGTTCCTGAAGAACAAAGATATGTTCGCAATGGAATTCAAAAATGAAGTTTACCAGTATTTGCGGAATTACTGCATAGATAAAACAAACAAAGGCGAGTTCAGCTATTACAATGAGATATTCGATCTGAATAACAGCATTATTGCAGAAGGGCTATTTAAGGACCTGAATGTCGTTAATTCACAAACAAACAATTTCAGGAATTTTATATTTGCCGCCTTAAGGCTGGATAAATTTGAATGGGTAGATAACTTTATTCACCACCACTCCAAAGAACTGCCTGATGAAATAAGAGATGATGAAATTAACCTTAACACAGGCATCTTAAAAACTTATGAAAAGGATTTTGAAAGCGCATTGGGATACCTGAATAAGGTAAAAAGAAAGAGGTACCTGCAGTATCTGGATACAAGCGTTTACAAACTTATGATCTTTTACGAAACAGGAGATCTTGAAAGTTCGTATTCAGAAACTGCCCGGCTAAAGGACTATATGAGAAAACATAGAGATATACCTGTGTATCTGAAAGCAGGCTACCAAAAGTTTATAAAAATATATGAAAGCCTGCTTAAATTAAGCCAGAACTACGACAGGACTGAGAATGAATATTACATCAAACAAATGGAGCCCATTAAAAACGTGGGACTCGGAAGCTGGCTTTTTGAAAAAGGTACAGAATTGCTGGAAACAGCTTCCAAACACAAATGACGCGTATGATTGATCCTCTACCTGTTAAGATTTTGCAGCATCTTCTGCCCGTTTTTGTTATCCGGGTTCAGCTCAACTGATCTTTTATAGTTTTCAATTGCAGCCATAGTATTACCAACTAAATAGTATGCTTCACCAAGGCTGTCATAAACATTCCACGAATCAGGAAACAGTTCACAATTCAGACTGAATATCGCAATTGCCCCATCAAAATTTTTCTTGCCCAGTGCATAATAACCAATACCGTTGATGGTATTCTCATTTAATCCCTGGTATGAAGGGTTGGTGAGTTTAGTCTGTTTAATCATTTCAGCGGCTTCTTCATTTTTGCCTTCATCAAGCAATTGCTGGGGAGTTTTGAAATCACCTTCAGATCTTTTTACCAACCATTCGTTTCCCATGTAGTTTATTTTCAAGTCCCTGTTCGCGGGGATAATTTTCAATCCTGCTATATCAGTACTGAATGATCCCGCAGCTTCAGGATACAAGCCTGTTGAAATAAAACTTACATTTCTGCCCACAAAATCCATCTGCATTACCTTCATTTTCATTGCACCGGCTTCTTCGGTAATTTCAAGGCTCTGGATCGGGCTGTAGAAGAAAACCCCTTTTACACTATTATTTGTGCTGCTGCTATTGCGTCCTTCATATTTGTAATTTAAGATTGCTTCAAGAACAGGGTCTTTTCCCGAAAAATAATCAGCAGAGCTAAGTTCAACTCTTATCTGCGGTTCAGTTGTTTTCCTTTTATCAACAGGAAAGCTGTTTTGCCAGAAAATGGAAGATAGCCTTACCTCCAGTTTAGAGTTCGGAAGTATAAGCGGCCTGTTATCACCGTAATGATTCGGCGATGCCCCTGTTGGTTCACCCGCAAATATTGCTTTAGTATTGAATTCAAGCTTGGTTGTTAAATAAGATGCAGCCGAAAAGGTCTGCCGGCCGATTATTATAAACAGCTTTCCTTTTTGGTTTACTTTCGCATTATTGCTTATCAGATTAACAAACGGCTGACAGGTTGCATTATTGCCTCCGCCGTTATTCCTGATATCAATAACAGTTCTTTCAATATCATTTGAATTTATAAATTCTTCGAGTCTTTTGCAGAAATATTTGAGGCTATCCGCAGGGTCATTAAGGACCCTTTTATAATTTATATAAAGTGTTTTACTGTCCTTCAGATACTCAAACCAATAATTCTTCGCGTCATTCTTCATATAAAGCGGCAAACCGTTATCATCGGAGGCGCCGGAGTTATGCTGCATGCTGCTTATTTCAATTGCATCAAGTTTTGTTGTTACTTCAGCTCCTCCATTATTTATTACAGTTAATTCCATTTCATTTGGGTTACTGGTTATTCCAAGCCCGTTCATGAATTCCGCAATTACTAAATAATACGGCAGGTTAAATTTCACGGAGTATTCATTATCACTTGGTACTATTGGTTTAACCGTTTCAAGTACTTCATCAATAGCTTTCCCGTTTATTTTTATAACTTTGCAGCCTTTAAGCTCACCATATTGCGGAGCTGCACCTGTGACAAACATTCCATCAGAAAATTGATACATCATTACAGGAAATATGTGGAACTTGTACGCAGCATTATTACTGGAATTATGAAAATTAAATATATTAAGAGCAGTATGCCCATCACCTATCATAGCTGTAAGTTTCGCTACCTGGCTAAGTGCTTCGTTATCACTCATATTTTTAAGTTTGCTTTTCAGCACTTCAGCAAACAGCTCAAAATTTTCCTTTGAAGTATGATTGTAAGGTTCTATGTGAACTTTCGGCATTTCTTTTACCAGATAATCTATGTCCTCAGCCCATTTATCTGCCGATATTTTATTTTGAGCTGTTATATTGCCGGACACATTTTGCGAGAATACTGATGAAACGGCAATAAACAGCATTATTGCCGTAAAGATACGGAAGAATGAAATTCTGTTCATGATATTTGAGATTGAATAAATTAGGAGAGCTTATAATTTAGATGGTTTTAAGTTCAATAAGGTTTCAAGTTCACCCATTTTTTTTATTTTAATAATACCATTTTTATTGAATTTCTGTAATTTTCAGTTTCAATTCTGCAAATATATATACCGCTTGGCAGTTCCCCGGGATTCCATTCTGTTTTGTATTTCCCTGCGCGAAGAAATTCATCAGCAATGATTTCAACAAGTCTGCCGTTCACATCAAAGACTGATATTTTTACATGTGAAGAGCCTGAAAGATCAAATATTAAATTTGTTGAAGGGTTAAACGGGTTTGGATAATTTTGATGCAAAGCAAATTTTACAGGAACTTCATTTGAGATCTGTTTAATACCGATTCCCCCGCTTATGGTTTTTAAAATTACTCCATTTTGCCCGACTGCAAGTCCGTTTAAATCATCTGAAAAATCAATACTGTAAAGATCGCCAGTTATGCTGATTGGCTGGTTCTGCCAGTTTAACCCGTTGTTTGTTGATTTCAGTATTCTTCCGGTTCCGCAAATGTAACCTGTAGAATTCCCTGCAAAATTTACTGAATACAATCCATTACCTGTACCGCTAGCAATATTGCTCCATGTTGTGCCTGCATCAGTTGTCCTTATTACTCTGCCCCCTATACCGCAAACATAACCGTTGTTAACATCGGTAAAATAAACCGCTCTCAAATCATTTGTTACGCCCGTTGTCAGTTGATCCCAGTTTGCACCGTTATTAGTGGTTTTCAAAACAAGTCCTCCAAACCCGGAAATATACCCGGTAGCAGCATCAGTAAAAAATACACCGGTTAACTCTGCATTTACACCGCTTTGCTGCACCTGCCATGTATCACCGGCGTTGTTTGTTCTCGCAATTGTACCGTTCAAGCCAACTGCGGCTCCGTTTTGCGGATCGGAAAAATGTATATTCACAAAAGTATTATTCGTTCCGCTGTTAAGAGTAATCCAGTTCGCTCCGCCATTGGTAGTTTTGATAATTATCCCAAGCTCACCTGCTGAATATACGGTTTCAGTGTTTACATAAGTTATGCTCCTTAGGAATCTATTGGTCCCTGTAGTTAAAGCAAACCAGTTTATGCCGCCGTTTGTTGATTTCAGAACGATGCCATTTATTCCGCAGGCATATGATGTAAGCTGATCTGCCGTAACCACACCAAGCAGAGTTGAAGTAGTTCCGCTTGTTTGCTGCTGCCACCCGTTTTGCGCTGATACTTCAATACAAAACAGAAAAAATAGGATGAGTAATATTTTATGTCCCATATTTTACTTTATGTTGTTTACATTATTTTAGCTGCACAAAAATAATGTATATACCCGGGACTGATTTACTTAGAATTGACTTTTTGTGACCTGCGGTAATCAGTAGGCGTCATTTTGAAATGCCTGATAAATGATTGACTGAAAGAACTTAAATATTCGAATCCGGATTCAATTGAAATCTCAGAAACCGGCATTTCAGAAGCAGAAAGCAGTTCCCTGGCATTATTCAGCCTGGCTCTTATTAAGTATTGATAAGGTGTTAAGTTATAGTATTTCCTGAACTCTCTCAACAGGTGATGCTCGCACATACATGAAGCTTTTGCAATTTGCCCAAGTGTTACTTTCTGTTCTATGGATGATTCTATGTAGTCACGGGCAATGCATAGTCTTTTATACACTTCAAGTTTTGTAGAAAGTTTTACTGCCTGTACTTTTTGAATACTGCCGTACAACTGCCTGTTTAGTTTTAATACCTCCGCAAGAAGGCAATACAGGCGTTCGCCGTAATACTCAGCAGAGTGATCTTTATGGATCATACTCTGCCTGATCTCGGCAAGTAAAGGAATTATGAAATTATCCGCCGGGTAGAGTGTTTCAATGAAATTCAGCTGTCCGGGATAACTTTTTGTATTATCGGGTGATTCAAGTATTTTATCCTGCGGCATGAGCAAGGATGAAAGTACACTGTTTACAAATGAGCTTTCGAAGAAGACAGAAAAAGAATGCGTTTCTTCATCAGTGTTAATGTAGCTGCTGTATTTTTGTGATTGGTTGAATAAGAGAAAATTTTTTTTGTTAACCCTGTAAAGTCTGTTGCCGCTTAAGTAATATTCTTCTCCTTTAAACACATGCTTAATAGTCAGCGGTCCCCCGGGATTTTCAGGAAACTTAGCGTGCCTGGAACGTGCATTAATAAGCACGCTGGAATTCATGTATATATTGTAATACTCTTTTTCGTTGAATCCCGGACTGGAGAAATCCGGAAATTTTTTAAAGAAGGCTAATTCCAATGTATGTATTTTTGAGGTTTTATTTACCATTTAGATGCATTTTAGGGGTCAATAGTTTCATTTTGAAACTCAAAATCTACATTTAATTTTACCCTTAATATTCGTAAATTGCACTATCACACCGAAATTATTTTATATAAAATCATAACATGTTTAAGAAAGGATTTATAAATGTCTGAAAATACTCCAATTACAGTAGCATATGGCGATGGCATCGGACCCGAGATAATGCAG
>CAZQYL010000022.1:0-17015 GCA_964597425.1 uncultured Ignavibacteriales bacterium
ACCATCATTGGAAAAACCAATTGAAGGATGCGACACCACACTTGCATTCACCTGGTATCCGAATCTCAAAACACCCTGAATAGTGCGAAGCCTGGTTACATCTTTAAATTTATTAGTATCAGAAAGAACATCTATGTTCTGATAGCTTGCTACTCTAACTGGGTTACCACTGTTCAAATTCGGGCTCCAGATACAGATATTATATCCTTTTCTGTTAGAATCAAGCAATGAACCGCCCGGATTCCAGTTACCATACTGAATTGGAGGAACAGTTGTGAATACAAGATATGGATCCTGTGTGCCGGGTTTGAACGCTGCATCCTGATGCCAGTATGATTCAGCTGAGTCGCCGCTGATCATATAGTTATTCAAGATCTTTACAGGAGAACTCCATGTTGCGCCATTATCAGTTGATTTCTGGTATCTGAAAATAGGATTACCTTCTCCGCCATTGGCAACACTCTCATTTACGAAATTATAGAAACATGCTAAAGTTGTTCCGTTAGACGATGAATACACATCATAGGAAGCAACGGTATTAGAATTTGCTGTTCTGTAAACAAATACTCTTGAACCGAAAGTATTTGTCTGTGTATTAAATCCCTGTGAATATATTGTGTCATTTCTCTGCCATGTACCTGCAAGCTGATTATTATTCATCTGATCAACGAAATAATCTGTGTTACCAGCCTGTCCTGTACCCGGAAGTATATAAACAGTACCGGTTGCAGCACCAAGAACAACATCAATACCTACACCGCCAGCCCTTAGTGTAGGAGCTGACCAGATCCTGCCGCTTGAACCTATAGTAGAACCTGCTATTGTATTGAGATAAAAAAGATCCGGCCAACGGCTCTTAACCGATGTCAGATCAAAACGCGAAGTTGATTCCCATGTGCTTCCGCCTGTAACACTGTAATTATAAGCAATCCTTACACTGGTACCGCCGTTTGCATTTGTTGCTTCCGCAGAATCAACATATACCATTGCTACAACCACGGTATCTCCGCGTGTAACAATCTGGTTTAAAGTATTTCCGTTTGTTGCATAATCAGAAAAACCGATCATACCGGGGATAGCACCGATTGGTACTACGAAAAACGGAACCGGAATTTGACCATTTTTGTAAAATGGGAAGTTTCCTAATTTTACAGTTTCTTCTTTCTGCTGTAAATATTTAGGAGCCCGGGTAACATTGCTTGTCTGAGCAATAACTAAACCGGAATATAGAAAAAATACTATAAGAAGTAAAATTCTCTTGAACATAATTCTCCTGTTTTTTCAATTTAATTGATTAATTCGTGATAAATATAATACAATTAAAAAATGAAGTCAAGTATAAATTAAGAAATTATTAATAAATCAAAAAGAATCGGGAGGGGTCATTTTAAGGCAAAAAAAAAGGGACAGTTTGACCTGTCCCTTTATTAATAACTTGGAAATAAATATTATTTTACTAAAACCATTTTCTTGGTTTCTGTAAAATCTGTGGTTTTTAATGTATAGAAGTAAATTCCACTTGGTAAATTAACAGCATTAAAATCAACTTCTTTTAAACCTGCTGTAACAGCTTCATTTTTAACTAAAGTTGATACAAGCCTGCCTGTTACATCATAAACTTCTAATGTAATGTTAGCAGATTTAGGAACTGAGAACCTGATCTTTGTTACCGGGTTAAACGGATTAGGATAGTTCTGTTCCAGGTTAAATTTAGCCGGGATCTCTGTGCTGATTGTATTGATACCAATTGTTGATGGATCGAATTTAACTCTCATGAATCTCTGTTTTGCCAATGATTCAGCTGCAGGTGGTGTCTGTGTTACGCTTCCGGGAATTGAATCCTGCTGGTAAACCAGGTTAGCATAATAGAAGCCGCCTGTGATATCATTTGTCGGTGAAAGTGATACGAACCTGTTATCTCTTAACGGACCTGAATTATTTGTTAATTTGGTCGGTGGGAATTTCCAGTTTGTACCGCCGTTAGTTGATGTTGTCATGTAGATATCATAGAAATGTGAACCTATAGCATCTGTATCAGCTCTTGAAACCAGGAATGACATCATTAACAACTGTCCGTTGATTGACCTTGAAATTGAAGGTCTTGAAATTGAAGCCATAACGTCGGTTGCGCCGCCGTTACCATTGCTGCTCCATAATGAATCGAAAGGAGTCTGAACTGCGTTTCCGCCGTTTACGTCAGGTGCCCAGAAACCGATACCTGCTTTTAAGCTTGGATAGTAACCGGTAGCAGTTATTCCTAATAGTTCAAATGCAACTTTCGGTGTGGTTCCAACGTATGTCAGAGAAACACCTCTTAAGCAGCCGTAAACGCCGTCAAGATATGTAGGAGCATCGTATATTGTTACAGCAGGAGCCCATGTTGCACCATCATCGGTTGAGTATGTATATCTTACATCACCGGTGTATGATGTTATTGAGTTATCGTTCTGCACATAAGCTAAACCAATTCTGCCATCGCTGCCTCTTGCAAAACTGTAAGTTTCAGCATTGTTAACATCTGAATTTCTTACATAACCTGAGAAGGATGAAGTTGTAACGCTTAATCCGCGGTTATATGATGCAAGTGTATCAGCAGCAGTATTGATTGAACCCATTATAACAAATTTTGTAGCATGTGTAAGATCCTGTGTCGGCTGAATTCTGCCCCAGATATTCTGAAGTGAATTAAATGGGTTTGTACCCGGATCCAAACGTGTAAATGTACCAGCACCCGGAGCAACGTCAGCAAAGATCTGCAGTCTTACTACACCGCTTGTGTTATCAGTATGTCCGCCAATAATAGCAGAACCATCTGATAAACCGCTGCAGAATCCGAAACCGTTTGAACCGGTTGTAGGATTCGGACCGTAATCAGTCCATGTTGCGCCATAATCCGAACTGAAAGCGTAATAAACTCTTCTATCAGCTGCAGGCCATGTTGGTGTTAAGTTAACAGTGTATACAGCATGAATATTTGCCGGAGTATTGGGATCCTGCCATATCTGCTGCGGAACACCGTTACTCTGAAGATCGTAAATGGTCTGAGGACCAGTACGAACATCAACTATACTCAATACTGAATCTGTATAGTAAATCGGTTCGAAGTTATTAGCGTCAAAGTTAACAACCGGTCCGCTTTTCTTTGTTGAAGTTTCAGAACCATCAATAACAGTATTAGGAAGATGAACTACTCTCCTATCGCCGCCATTTTTGAATGTGAAATTCAAAGCCAGACCAATCACCACTAAAACAAGAAAAATCGTGGAAATTCTTTTGATCATTTTATTCCCTTTCATTTGAATTATGTTAAATATTTTTAAGATTATTCTTAAATTTTATGCAATATAATAATTTTACGAAATATTTCAAGTATAATTAAAATTATACTAAATTACGAAAATTCCGTTTTAACACTACTTTACAAGTATCATCTTTTTGACATCCGTGAAATAGTTAGTCTCCAGCTTATAAAAGTAAATCCCGCTTGCCAGATCTGAGCCATTGAAAGAATAATTGTACTTTCCGGCCGAAAGTTCCTGTCTGAAAGAAGTAACTTCTCTTCCGGTAATATCAAATATCCTAATGCTAATATTATCAGCTTTAGCCAGATCAAATTTTATATTTGTAACCGGGTTAAACGGATTTGGATAATTCTGATACAAATTGAATTTCAGCGGTACTTCTGTCGAAACCTGCTGAATGCCTATGGTATTAAATTTACCTTTGGCTGTATTTGAATTAACTATCAGATCAGCTTTATTGGTGCCTTTTACAACAGCAAACCCAACAACAACAGAATCGTTATTATTCACATTGATCGGACCTGCTGAAAGCGTAAAGCAGTTAACACCGGGTCCAATTCCCCCGTTAACTATCCCGCCGCTAATTGCATCCCATTTTTCCTGGGTAGTAAAGCCCGTCAAGACTTCTGAAGAATTGATACCTTTATAATTTACATTCTGATTAGATAGCAGCTTAACACCAAGATACGGATCTGTAGTAGTATTATTGAACGAATAACCAAGTTTATTCAGCGTATCAATTGAAGTTGTATTATTACTGTTCTGGTTAGCAGGTGTGTAATACATAAATAATCCTGCATACATATTTGTGATATTAGCACCACTTGTATTCTTAATAGTATACTTCAGTATGATGTAGTTTGCATCAGGAGCACTGTTCCATGCAAAACTCTCCGCTCTCACAGTAACGCCTATCTTGTTCGAACCGGCGCCGTCATCGTTAAAATATCCTTTTCCGTCTTCATTTGAAAATGAACCTGATCTCTGAAGTGTGTAATTTGAAAGTGCAGTAAAATCACTATCAGAAATATTAGCAGGAACTGTTCCTCTTCTGCATTCATCTGAAACTTTGGTGTTGCTTACGCCAATCATCAATCCGCCTTCAAGCATCTGGTTACCTGTATACGTATTAACCAGCAAACCGCTGCCATATGCCTGAGTCTTCTTACCTATAGCTCCGTCTTTTGTCAGAGATAACTTCATATTATTGATATCATGCGTTACCCATCCCTGCCTGAAAGTTACATTAAATGTTGAAGTTGCAGCATTGTGATATGCATTAGATGATGTTCTAAGATTAAATGTAACTACTTTATCAAAAGGACATGTTGTTTTTGCCTTTACCCTGAATGTATTTGAAGGTGTTGTGCTGTATGTTGTGTATGCATTCAGAGTACCAACATACAATGAATCCTGTACTATTTCAACGCTTGGATCAGTAGTGGTTAGCCTCAGAGAAATATTGTTACCTGCTATCCAGATATTCTTATAATCGAGTGTGAAAGTAACAACTTCATTTGCATCATAGATTTTATCGTTATTGCCATACAATGAATCACTTGACGTATTTGAAATAAGCGATACGATCGGGTAATCCGATACGCACTTGAAAGCATTTACTCTGCCTGTTCCCAACAGTCCTATGTAAGCCGGATTCAGATTGTAAATACTGTCAACTCCAAGTTTCAGCCTGTCAACTACCTGGGCATTAGTCCATGACGGATATTTTGATCTTATCAATCCAACTACTCCAGAAGTTATCGGTGTAGACATAGATGTTCCATTGAAAACCGCATATCCGTTATCATAAACCGTACTCAGGATACTTTCTCCCGGTGCAATAACATCAACCGTAGAATGGAAATTTGAAAAACTTGCTCTTATATCACCTGAGTTTGACGCAGCAACATTAACAACATTATCATAAGAAGCCGGGTATCTTGGAGCATTTAAGCCGTCGTTTCCGGCTGATGCGCAGATTACAACACCTGCTGCCCACGCGTCATTTATGATGTTCTGTGTAGCTGCACTATAACTAGCGCTGCCAAAACTGCAGTTTATTACTTTTGCACCGTTCTGATACAGGAATACTATTCCGCTGTTGGAATTGTAGATGCTGTTATCAGGCACATCAGGTGCATGTTTTGAGATTCGCAATTTACATTTGAACCCGGGACCTGCGCCATGTACATTATTATTTGCAACCTGTGAAGCACATCCTGAAACATGAGACCCGTGGTCGCTTCCACCCAATATGTTAGGGTCGTTATCGTAATAATAGAAATCCCAGCCTTTAAAATCATCAATATATCCGTTGGCGTCATTATCAATACCGTCAATCGGATCAGCATAATTATACTTTATATTGGCTCCAAGATCAGGATGATCAAGATCGCTGCCGCTATCAACAATACCAATAACCATATTCGTGTCACCCTGTGTAATATCCCACGCCTGGTAACAATTGATTCTGCTAATGTGATATTGCTGACTTACGATCGGATCATTGGGAACAAACAAAGCGTCGTATATGAATTCGGGTTCAGCCCATTCAAGTATATCTTTGTTTGCTTCGAATATTTCATTTGAAAGATCGGTAGGGTCAATATTGCCCTGATATCTTATTGTAACAAATTTGTCGAGATCTTCATCACCAGGCAGTCTTTTACTCAGATCTGCTTTTAATGGAAATGGTTTGTAAATCTTAGTGACTTCATACTGGTTAAGGATATTATCTACTTTTGTGTTACCGGTAGAAAGCAATGAAATTCTGTTGTTCTGATTCCTGAATTTAATGTTAATCATTCCAGGCTGGTACTTAGCCCCATCATATGAACGTACTATCATACGCTCATTAATTCTTTTATATTTGAGTTCCGGATTATCCCTGAAACTAAAAATAACCAGGCAAAGAGGGCATAAAATAAATATTAAAAAATTTTTCAATTTCTCAGATTCGGTTAATTTTTAAATGGAATTTAGTATAATCTATATATAAAATTTCAATCTTGCAATGCTTAATTTTTTAATAATTTTGCACTATTTCGGTAATTACATCAGTTAAGAAAAAAACAAGATTTAGCCTTAAAATTGAAAAAAGATTAGTGCTTCAACCTTAGAAAAGCAAACTCTGATATTTGAATTATTACTCCCCATTGTACGGTGTTCTCTAGTCAGGTTTTTGAAATTTTGACTAAAATGCGAATACTTTGTGAATTGATAAACAGCACTATAATAGCCATATTTACTGAATATGATTAGAATTTTTGATTGGTTTATAGGCAGAATTGAATTCTTTTTCCAGGAAGTAGGAAGTATTTCTATTCTTGTATGGGGAATTATTGTTAGCTTTCCGCGTATTTTCAGGGATAGAAAGCTTATTCTTGATCAGATGGAGCACATTGGCGTCGGTTCTATACCGCTAGTTATTATAATCGGTTTTTTTACGGGTGCAGTATCAGCATGGCAGGCCGCATATCAGTTCCAGGGATTCATTTCTCTCTCATTTCTCGGCTCGGCTGTTACAAAAGCAATTTTTATCGAACTTGGACCCGTACTAACAGCAATTGTTCTTGCCGGCAGGATCGGGGCTTCAATTGCGGCAGAAGTCGGAACAATGAAAGTTACCGAACAGATCGATGCTCTTGAATCTCTTGCCATAAATCCGGTGCGTTACCTTGTTATGCCCAGGTTCCTTGCAAGTATTGCTATGCTGCCTTTGCTTACTATTATTGCTAATTTTATTGCTATACTTGGTGCATTTGGCGTATCATACTTTTTTATGGATGTATCATTTCAGGTTTTTTTCACAAGCGCTAAACGAGTTTTTGAAATAAAGGATATCGCAGGCGGACTGATAAAAGCAGTTTTCTTTGGAGCATCAATTTCAATTTTAGGATGCCACGTTGGCTTAAATGCAAAGGGAGGTGCTTTGGGTGTTGGTAATGCAACCATCCGGGCTTTCGTGCTCGCAGCATCAATGACACTTATACTTGACTATATCCTGTGGACGACTATATTCGGTTAGAATTGAAAGAAGTTGATTTCTGTTTTCAGCAGGATACTAATTTTATACTGTTATGAGCAAAATAAATACTAAAAACAGGGTTCCGGTACAGGTAAAAAAGTATTCGGATAAGGACAGGAATAATCTATACGCTGTTATTCTGCTTATCGCTGTTTTGGGTATATTCTCATACTCATCAAGTCTGAATAATTCCTTTACAAACTGGGATGATGAAGAGATGGTTGTGAACAACCCGGATATCAAGTCGCTTTCTCTGCAAAACATACTTAAAACATTTACAACTTTTCATCACAGTCATTACCACCCGCTTGTGAATATTTCCTATGCAATTGAGTATAAATTCGCTGAACTTAATCCCTTTGTTTATCATTTAACCAATCTCATTTTCCATTTACTGAATTCAGTCCTGGTGTACCTTGTACTTCTGAGGCTGTTTAAAAATAATTTTGTTGCAGTTTTGGTTTCTATATTGTTTGTTGTCCATCCGTTACATACGGAGTCAGTTGCATGGATCACTGAAAGAAAAGATATGTTATATTCTTTCTTTTATCTCTTAACTATTCTTTTTTACCTGTTCAACAAAGAAACTAAGTCCAAAAAGTATGATGTTTATATTTACCTGTTTTTCATCATGTCGTGTTTTTCCAAAGCAAGCGCAGTAACCCTGCCTGTCGTACTGCTTCTGGTTGATTATTTCACTGAAAAAAAGATATCCCTGAAAGATGTAAAAGATAAGATACCTCTTTTTGTGATTTCTGTACTCTTTGGAGTTATCAACATCATGGCTCAGTATGAAAAACCGCTCTCAGGCTCCATGATGGAAATCCCGCAATTTGATATTCTATCAAAAATACTGATTGTATTCTACAATTATTCATTTTACCTGTACAAAGCAATTGTACCTGTTAACCTCTCTGCATTTTATCCGTACCCTGACCCGGCCCTATCTGGTTTGCCTGTAGTTTTCTGGGCAGCGCCCTTTGTTGCTGGAATAATAATTTATACGGTTTATTTGAGCAGAAAATTCAGCACTATTATAGTGTTTGGTCTGTTGTTTTACAGTATAACAATACTCCCAGTTCTACAGATAGTACCTGTTGGAAGGGCAATAACAGCTGACAGGTTTGCTTACTTACCGCTAATTGGTATACTGATTATTTTATCTTATCTTTTGTACTATCTATATAATAATTTACTGAAAACACCGTCACTCAAAAAAGTTCTTCTGGCAGTAATTGCAGTATCCGTTATAGGGCTGGCTTATCTTACCAGGAATCAAAGTATGATATGGGAAAGCAGTATGACGCTGTATTCTGATATGGTAAAGAAATTCCCTGAAAATTCTGTTGGTTATAATAACAGGGGTACTTTATACCTGAAAGAAAACAAGTATAATGAAGCGGAGAGTGATTTTCTGAATGCGTTGAAATACAACAGCAAATATGCTGCGGCTTATAACAATATGGGATTACTGCTCAACGGCAGAACAAAGTATGATAATGCAATTGAATATTTCACAAAGGCAGTTGAACTTAACAGCAATTATGCAGAAGCATATTTTAATATGGGACTGACTTATTTCAATAAGAACGAAATTGAAAAAGCCATTGAGTTCTACAAAAAGGCGATCGCTATTGATCCGGGCTTTGCAGTGGCATATAACAACCTGGGCAAAGCCTACGGCTTAAAAGAACAGAACCAGGAAGCCATCACAAATTTCAGCAAAGCTGTTGAACTTGATCCTGAATATTCAACTGCTCATTTCAATCTTGCAGTTGCATACTTTAAAACCGGCAACAACGCTGCAGGACTTAACGAAATGAAAACCGCAGCCAAGCTCGGTAACTCCGGAGCCCTGGAATTCTGTAAAAAGAATAATATTCCTTTAAATTGATACTCTACTAATACATTTCGACAAGCGCTCTTGCCATGATCATCTTCTGAACTTCGCTCGTACCTTCGCCAATTGTTGTAAGCTTAACATCACGGTATAATTTTTCAACAGGGAATTCTTTGATAAACCCGTACCCGCCGTGTATCTGAATAGCTTCGTTGGTTGCTTTTGTAGCAATTTCGCTGGCATAATATTTCGCAAGTGATGCTGCGAATTTAAAATCCTTGCCTTCATCTCTCATTACAGCAGCTTTGTAAGTCAGCAATCTTGCAGCTTCAACTTCCGTAGCCATATCGGCAATTTTAAACTGGATTCCCTGGAATTCTGCCAGTGACTTGCCGAACTGTTTGCGCTGTTTTGCGTACTTAACTGAATGATCAAGAGCCGCCTGAGCTATTCCAACGGAAAGCGCAGCAATCGAGATCCTTCCGCCATCCAATATCTGCATACACTGCTTAAAACCTTCACCTTCTTTACCTATCAGATTTTCAACCGGCACTTTGCAGTTATCAAAAATAAGTTCACATGTATCACTTGAGCGCATTCCAAGTTTGTTTTCTTTCTTGCCTACACTAAACCCTTCAAATCCTTTTTCTACAACAAACGCAGATATGCCGCGTGAACCTTTTGATTTATCAGTAATGGCTGTAACAACAGCAGTCTGCCCAACTCCGCCCTGAGTTATGAAGCTCTTGCTTCCATTCAGTATATAATAGTTGCCATCTTTAACCGCAGTTGTTGCCATGCCGGCAGCATCGCTGCCTGAAACATTTTCAGTCAAACCCCATGCGCCAAGTTTCCTTCCTGAAGCAAGATCCGGCACATATTTCTTTTTGAGGTCATCATTTGAGAAAGTATATATATGGTTTGTACAAAGTCCGTTATGAGAAGCAACTGTTAATCCTACTGAGGGGTCTGCTTTTGAGATTTCTTCTACAATTATTGCGTAATCTAAAATAGAAAGGTTTGAGCCTTCATATTCCTCAGGAAACATGATTCCAAGGAATCCCATTTCGCCAAGCTCTTTGGCAATTTCCCATGGAAACTCCGAGAACTCGTCATATTTCATAACAACAGGTGCTATCCTGTTCTGGGCAAAATCTCTTGCCAGTTTCTGTATCTCTAAATTACTTTCCGATAAATTAAAATTCATTTGTATATAATTTAAGTTATTAATTTCATTTCTCAGGTGAAAAGTTCATCTACAAAGTCGTATGGCGTAACTTCACGCTCTGACATTTTGGAAATTTCTTTATCCAGTAGATCTTTTCTTTCTTTGGTCCAGAATTTATTTTCGAGCTTATTGTTAACCAGTTCATTTATCTGCTTCAGCAGATTTTCTCTTCTTTTCAGAGCAAGTTTACCTTTGGTTTCAAGATACTCCTTATGCCGAATTATAAATTCGTAAAGCTCATCTATACCTTTGTTCTTAGAAGCCACCGTTTTTATTACCGGAATTTCTCTGTCGCTTTCACGAGTCATTTTTAAATGGAGCATAGTTCGCAATGCCACACCAAGTGTTTCTGAACCTTCGCGGTCAGATTTATTGATGACAAAAATATCGCCAATTTCCATCAGCCCCGCCTTCATTGTCTGTACTGCATCACCTGACTCAGGTACCAGCACAACTATTGTAGTATCAGCAGTCTGCGCAATATCAAGCTCACTTTGTCCCACGCCCACTGTTTCTATTATGATAAAATCCTTACCGCTGGCATCAAGTATTTCGCAGGCCTCTTTGGCTTTTTTAGCCAAGCCGCCAAGACTGCCGCGTGTTGCCATTGACCTGATGAAGACATCCTTATCTGAACCCGATTCCTGCATTCTTATTCTGTCACCAAGCAGCGCGCCACCTGTAAAAGGACTGGTAGGATCAACTGCTATAATACCTATTTTGTAGCCTTTACTTCTTAATACTTTGGAGAGTGCATTAGTAATTGTACTTTTACCCGCTCCCGGAGGTCCTGTAATACCTATAAGGTAGGCCTTACCAGTATTCTTATATAGTAATTTAAGAAGCTCACTTGCCTGCCTGGATTCATTTTCAACCAATGAAATCCCCCTGGCAATTGCGTTCTTTTCTGACTTCAGTATTCTCTCTGCTAAATGATCTAACACAATATTATAAAATTATTACTTCTTTTGCTTGAAAAATTCGGTTGTTATTTTTAGACCTGTTTCAATATCTGTTTCAGGCTGCCATCCGAGCTCTGTGCTTATTTTTTCAAAACTTAAGACTGAGCGCGTCTGCTCGCCAAGTTTGCCCGGACCATGCTTCTCTTCAAACTTGGTACCGGCATAATGATTGATCCTGTCAAATATATAATTTACGTCCGTTTCGCGTGTTGTCGCAACATTATATATTACCGGACCCTTTGCTTCAACTGCAAGCAAGTTTGCGTTTACAACATCCTTTACAAAAACATAATCACGGGTCTGTTTGCCATCACCGTTAATAAGGGGCTGCGTACCGCCGAGTATTTTATCTGTGAAAATTGCTATCACACCGCACTCACCATGCGGATTCTGTCTTGGACCGTAAACATTGGCATACCTTAACACAACATAATCCAATCCATAAACCAGGTTATAATAGTATAAATACTTCTCAACGCAGTTCTTATTTATGCCATAGGGAGCACTTGGTCTAACTGGATGCTCTTCATCAGCCGGAAAGTAATCATGCTCACCGTATATAGCGCCGCCTGTCGAGGCAAAAATGAATTTCTTCACTCCGTGAGCCCGCGCATTTTCAAGCAGGTTAACCGAGCCTGCTATATTCACATTTATATCGAACTTCGGGTCTTCTACTGATTTCCTGAGATCTATCTGCGCAGCGTGATGATTAACAATATCAATTTTGTTTTCTTTGAATATCTGCGAAATATTGTTATCACAAATATCCATTTGATAGAATTTAGCTTTTGGGTTGATGTATTCTTTAACCCCTGTTGACATATTATCAACTATAATTACATCATGTCCTTTTTCAATGTAAGCATCAACAATGTTTGAGCCAATAAATCCCGCGCCGCCTGTTACTAAAATTGTCATTTTAAGATCTGTCCTTTATTATTCTATAGACCCTTTAAGCCTATATCAGTTCTGTTATATTTATTTTCAAAATCAATATTTGATGAATTATGATATGCGATGTTAATAGCTTCTTTAAGTCCCAGCAGTGAAATTCCCGTAACACTCAATACCCTGCCGCCATTTGTTAATAATTTCCCGCCTTCTGATCTAGTGCCTGCATGAAAAACAATCGCATCATCGCTTAGATCATTCAGCCCGGTAATTTCTTTACCTGTTTCGTATTTATCAGGGTAACCGTTTGATGCAAGCACCACAGTGCAGCAATGATTATTATTCAATTCCAGTTTGTATTTGCTAAGAGTACCCATAGCTGAGGCTATAAACATATCCGCCAGATCGCTGCTTATTATTGGAAGGACAACCTGTGTTTCCGGGTCACCGAACCTGGTATTGAATTCAATCACATACGGGTCACCTGCTTTATCTATCATCAGGCCGCAATATAAACATCCTTTAAATTCATTACCTTCACTTTTCATATATTTCAGAACCGGTTCAATTACCCTTTGTTTGATCTTATTAAGCACATCACGGCTAACGGCTTTATCAGCCGGCGCGTAAGCGCCCATACCGCCGGTATTCTTGCCGGTTTCATCATCACCTATTTTTTTATGATCCTGCGAAGCGGGCAGCACTATATAATCCGTGCCGTCACAAATTGCGAAAACAGAGGCTTCAACCCCGGTAAGGAATTGCTCTATCACAATATTTTCACCTGCAGAGCCGAAGATCTTATCATCAAATAATTCATTAACCGTCTGAATTGCTTCATCAATATTTGCACAAATGATAACCCCTTTGCCTGCTGCAAGTCCATCAGCTTTTATAACAAGCGGGTAACCGGTATTACTGATGAAATCAAATACTTTTGCCTTATCATTTAAGCTGAATGTCTCATATGCTGCAGTAGGAATATTATTGCGTTTCATGAAATCCTTGGCGAAGATCTTGCTGTGCTCAAGTCTTGCAGCGCTCTTTTGAGGACCGAATATCAACAAGCCTTCTTTTGTGAACTCATCAACTATACCTTTTTCTAATGGTACTTCAGGTCCAACTACGGTAAGCTCAATTCCATTATCTTTAACAAACTTCAGCAATCCTTCTACGTCGTCAGCTTTGATATCAACACCAACTGCAATTTCATTTATGCCGGCATTGCCGGGTGCGCAATATATTTCCGTGACTTTCGGACTCTGCTTCAGTTTCCATACAATTGCATGTTCCCTTCCGCCCGAACCGATTACAAGTACTTTCATTAAGCTTTCACCTCTTCCATTTTACAAAGCGCGCTGAACTCGTTAGCAAGCTTGCCTGCAAGCCGCCTGCGGTCATACATTCCTGTAACCTGCTCATTCGGTACAGGCATGTTGCCTGCTTTATACTTTTCGTAATAATTCAAAATCGCATTAGCGATCGCCTGGGTATCATCAGGCTCAGTAAGAATTACTGCACCATGCATATCAAGTGACCTGCGGGCAACTCCTTCAGGTACACAAGCGAGAATTGGCTTATTTGCCCCGAAATATTCATACAACTTACCTGTTGAGTGCAGGTCGGAGCGTTCGCTCTTGTTTATCATCATCCACAATACGTCTGATTCAGCCAGTAATTTCGTACAAACAGAGTGTTCCACGTATCCGACAATATTCACTGCTTCATCAAGTCCCTGTTGCTTTATATATTCCCTGTACTGCTCGGGGAAAGTCCCTATAAAGCAAGCTTCAATATTACTTTTTAATTCCGGTAATTTATCAACTGCAAGTTTCAGGCCGTCAATAAAATGTTTTGGGGTATAATAATTCAGAAAGCTTCCTGAATATGAGATTCGCATTTTCTTATTATTTGCGTTCGAAGTGTGTTTTTCAAAATCCTCCGGGTCAAATCCCTGTGGAATCACGGAAACTTTTTCATCCTTAACAAACGGGTAACGCAAATGGATCAGCTCTTTTATCCTGTCATTTATTGTTACAACTTTATCCGCGCATTCAAGTACAGCGGTTTCCATCTTTTTGTGTTTGCTTTTGTGCAGCGGAGTGGGGTAAAAATTATTTGGGCAGTCAATCCATGAATCTCTGTAATCGATAACCAGGGGAATATCAAACTTCTCTTTTAATTCACATGCAATTAAAAAATCAGTGTAAGGTGGTGCGGTCGCATAAAGCAAATCAATATTATTTTCAGTGATAATTTTTGAAGCCAGCTCAATCGCTTTTGATTTCCAGAATATTTTAGAATCAGGTATAAGGAAGGTCTGTGAAATATTACTTAATAATTTACGGTTTGAATCGTTTTTGAATTTAACAACTTTATGGCCATTGGTTTCCAGTTCACCTGTGCCCGTTCTATAGATCTTCACACCGGCTTTTTCAACTTCGTGAAGCAGGCAGTAATCGCTGGCAAGGTATAACTTTGGGGTAACAGTCAGTACATAGGGCTGCCAGTTATACAGGCTTAGGTATTTAGCGAACTTTGCAGTACGCTGCACACCACCCATACCCATTGGCGGAAAGTAATACGAAATTATTAATACTTTCTTCAAATATAATTTTGTCGCAGGTGAAAAACACCTGCAACGGGGTTTATTTTATAAAAAAACCGCATTTTTGAGTAATTTCAAAGTTAATTAAAATTAGGGTTTCATTCAATTTACAAAGAAATGCACTTAAATAGATTGACGATATATATAGATAAAGGCGGCCTTTTGTGGCCGCCTTTTAATGAATGGCTTCCGAAGTTTGTAACCACCAGTGTTACAATGTTTCGGTCCATCCGGGGAAATTAGAAGGAAAAATATGTGTGTATTACGGGGATAATAACCTTATATTTTAAATACCCGGCGAACCTTTTGAAATTTATGATCTTCCGGCTATCTGCCGGATTCATTAATGTATACTTCGGTTATCTCAATGTCTCAGGATAACATCCGTATTCATATTTCATTGCTGTAATATATGTACAGGCTCTAACCCCGCACGTATATTCCGTCTCAGTTCACCGGGGAAATTTAATATTCCTAATTTTAAACCTTCATGAACTTGTATCTTAAAGAACGTTGTTACTGATATTACAAAATACAATTACCGTGCCAGAAAAATTCGGAGCTCTGCCTGCAAAATTCCCTGTTTTGACCACAGTAATACGCATCTTGTGACACTACTTACAGACAATTTTGTCAATAGTAAACACAGCTATTATTTTTTTTAAAAAAGTTTAACTTCAGTTAAATGAAATTAAATGACTTATGATTTTTTTTAAATGCATGTAAACCATTTTGAGAACTCGAACTATAACATGGCTGTTTTAGATAACAGAAAGCAGAACCTAAAATAAATAAAGTAAAATTTTATATAATTACTTTACCGCTTAAGAAAGCAAGTTATCAATTAATTCAAAAAACTTCTTTAAGGAGGGTAAAATGAACAAATTCACTTTCGCGGCATCAGTGCTCATTGCGCTGTGCTTATTCACCACAGCATCAAATGCGCAGGTAACAACCTACAGCGTTACAAACAGTTCAGGTATGGTTGTCACAGGCGTAAGCCTCTCACCAAATGATGCGAATACATGGGGACTGGATCTGAATGTAGGAGGAAATGTTGCAGCAGATAAATCTTTTGAATTTTCACAGCCGGTTGACAAAACAAATTGTATTTACGACGTTCGCTACAAGGGCGAAGATGGTAAATACTATTATGTGCAGGATGTTGACCTGTGTGCAAGCAAAATAATTACACTCCCTAATCCCGCCCAGGATGACAGGGGCAAAATGAAATAAGTAATTCATTAATGCTTCAGTATCAGGCGGCCTGCCCGTGGGGGGCTGAAATAACAAAACCGCCTGTAAAATAAAAAAAGGGGTTAGTCGCCCCGATAGAAAAAATCCGCCATTTCATTTAAGAAATGCGCGGGTTTTTTTATTTTTAACATATTGCTTGTGCAAGCCACTATTATTCGGGGAGTATTGATTAACTATTCAAAGAAAATCAACATTTCAATTTCGAATAAAAGGGAAAAAAACCGGGTTTTAATTTTTATATTTCTATATCGAATTTGCTTAAACATATTTGGGATAGTAATATGAGAAAATTTATCCGAAAAAACATAAGCGCTAAAAAAGTAACCGTATTATTTATTCTCACAAATATTGTTTACGTTTTTATGCTGACTGTAACTATTCCTAATGTGATGCAATTTTCAGGCGGGATGGACCTTCTTGATATGATGCCCGGCGGCTATAATGCTGATTACGTAAAGTCATTATTTGATAAGCTGGGTGATGTAGGCAGGAATACTTACCTTTACAGGCAAATACCTGCTGACATGATCTATCCTTTGCTCTTCGCTTTTGCTTATCCGTTGTTACTTGGCTATATATTGAACAAGCTTGGAAAATTCGAGAGCAGACTTTTCTATTTATGTTACATTCCAATGCTTTCGGGATTGTTTGATTACCTTGAAAACATTGGTATAATTCTAATGCTAAGGAGTTATCCTGAAATTTCACAAGGAATGATACAAGCTACATGTATATTTTCAGTTTGTAAGAGTGTAATGACAACTATTTTTTTTGTGACATTGATAGTACTTTTGCTAATACTTGCAGTAGTAAAAAGAAAAAGACAACCCAACGGGTCGCCTTAATAAGATCACAGATATTACACTTTTCACTATTTCATCATCTCAACACTTCACTATT
>CAZQYL010000023.1:0-16981 GCA_964597425.1 uncultured Ignavibacteriales bacterium
TTAGGATAACTATAAGGTTTTGTGCGCCGTATTAAATACGGCGCTTTTTAATTGTAAATTCCGCCCCCAAAAATTTTAATTTCAATATTTATGAATATCATCTCAAAGTTCAGAACTCCGCTATTATTTCTATTTGCTGCATTAATTTCCATTAACTGCGGAAAGAAATCCGGCGGCGATAATATGGTTGAGCTAAACGGCGGCATAAAAGGCGGCGGAATTTTTATTGCCAATGAAACAGAGAATATCAGAAGTCTTGACCCGGTTGGCATTAATGATGTTGTTTCGCATCATGTGGCTCACCAGATTTACGATCTCCTTGTAGATCTTGATACGAATCTGCAGTTAAGACCAATGCTTGCAAGCAGGTGGGATATATCACCTGATGGTTTGACTTATACATTCCATTTAAGAGGTGATGTTACATTTCATGATAACGCATGTTTCCCAGGCGGTAAAGGCAGAAAGTTTATTGCAAGTGATGTTGAGTATTCGTTCAAAAGAGTATTAGACCCCAGAACCGGAAGCCTTGGTTTTGATTTCTACAAGAATTATGTAGAAGGCGCAAAGGAATACAACGAAGAAATAACTAAAGCAACATCGGAAAAGCGTGAGCCAAAACTTACAGAAGTAAAAGGATATAAGGCACTTGATGATTCGACTTTCCAGGTAAAGCTGACAAAACCGTTTGCTCCATTCATTTATTATATGTGCCAGGGATTTTCATATATTGTACCTAAAGAAGCAGTTGAAAAGTACGGCAAAGATTTCTTCCAGAATCCTGTAGGTACAGGTCCATTTGTGTTCAAAAGCTGGACTCCTGACCTGGAAATAATTATGGATAGAAATCCGAACTATTGGGATAAAGACCAATTTGGCAACCAGATACCTTATCTTGCGGGGATAAAATTCCGTTTTATTAAGGATCTCTCTCAGCAATTACTGGAATTCAAGAACGGCAATTTGTATGAATCATACCGAATTCCCAACGAGCTCTTTAAAACAATTGTTAATGAAGATAAAACTCTTACACCAGAGTATTCAAATTTTGTAGTTCAAAGAAAGACTTCACTATCAACTCAGTATTATGGTTTTTTAGTAACAAGCAAAACATTTGCTGACCCAAAGGTCAGGCAGGCATTTAACTATGCAATTGACCGGGAAAAAATACTGAAATATGTTCTGCAGGGTTCAGCAACCGATCCTGCGATATACGGTATGGTTCCGCCTGTTATGCCTAATTACAACGCAAAGAATGTAAAAGGCTATTCATTTGATCTTGCCAAGGCTAAACAGCTTATGAGCGATGCGGGTTACCCCGGCGGTAAAGGATTCCCTGAAGTTACTTTGAATATTAATGAAGGCGGCGGCAGAAACACGCAGATAGCCGAAGCTGTTCAGGATATGTTGAAAGAGATAGGGGTTACCGTTAAATTACAGTTACTTCAGTTTGCGCAGCATCTTGATAATATTGATGCAGGAAGAAGTGATTTCTACCGTCTTGGCTGGAATGCAGATTACCCTGATCCTGAGACTTTTCTCAATCTCTTCTATGGTAAGAATGTACCTGCAAATCCGAAAGATGTAAGTCCGATAAACAGTTTCAGGTACAAAAATCCTGAATATGACGCACTGTTTGAGAAAGCAATAGCAACGGTTGATGTAGCCGAACGCAACAGGCTATACGAACAGGCTGAACAGCTTGCCGTGAATGATGCAGTGTGTCTTTTCATATATTATGATGAAGACTGGAGATTAATACAGTCTTTTGTGAGAGGGTTTGCCCTCGACCCGATGCACAGGGTAAATATGAGATTTACCTGGCTAGATAAGTAATTTAAACATTTGGGAATTATTTTTTGTTCTTAATTGTTTTAAAACATATACTTGATAAGGCTTTTTTGAGTTTTATTAAAAATTTTAAATAATTATATTTGCTCTGAAGATAATTCTTCAGATAAAACTTAACAAAACAGAAAGGAGTAAAATTTATTTGATTAAAAAACTGATAGTCCTCGGTAGTTTTATATTACCGGTAGTATTTATAGGGATTACAGGTTGTTCAGCTTCCGGCAGCGATGGTGAGTACAGTGTAAAAACAAACAAGAAAACCAAAACAGAACAGGTTGCCAGTGTAACTGGTATTCAGAAAAAAAGCTTGATAGAGCAGTCTAACTTAGAGACACTCACAAACATTGTTTCCGAATATTCCAATAATTCTGTTGACCGCGACGCTGTAATGATCAGAATAATTGAGCTCATTAACACCCCTTATTTATGGGGCGGTACAACAACCAGCGGAATTGATTGTTCCGCATTTTGCCAGAGAGTAATGAAATTTGCGCTCGGCATTGATATTCCAAGAACATCAATAATGCAATCAACAGTAGGTGAACCGGTTGAAAGAGAGAATCTTCAGTTCGGTGACCTAGTGTTCTTTAACACAATCGGCAGCAGAATATCCCACGTGGGTATTTATCTTGGCGAAAGTGTTTTTGCCCATTCATCTTCAAGCGGCGGAGTTAAAACAAGCTCACTTAATGAAGATTATTATAACGCGAAATATGTTTCAGCAAGACGTGTTATAAAATAACGAATGGCGACCTACATTATCAGAAAGTTACTGTATTCTATCCTCGTTTTAATAGGGGTAATTACAGTAACTTTTTCTTTAATGTATGTTATCCCCGGTGACCCGGCAAGGTTAATGCTTGGTCAGCGAGCTGATATCGCATCAATTGATGCTGTCAGAAAGCAGTTAGGACTCGATGACCCGCTGTACGTTCAGTACGGAAGGTTTATGGTTAAGGCAGTTCAGGGTGATCTTGGAAGATCTTATTCATCTAACAGGGATGTACTTACAACTATTGTCGAAACATTTCCCGCAACTGCAATACTTGCAGTATCAGCACTTATACTCTCTTCTATCATAGGTATCCTTATAGGTGTAATTTCATCGGTAAGACCCTACACATTTGCCGACAATTTTTCGATGCTTGTAGCATTGTTCGGTATTTCTTTCCCGCCATTCGCCCTGGGTCTCATCATGGCACTGGTTTTTGGGGCATGGCTTAAGTGGTTTCCCATTTCAGGGTACATAAATAACGGAATGATATATCTTGTTTTACCAATGCTGACTCTGGCATTGAGACCTCTTGCGATAATAGCCCGTCTCACCCGTTCAAGTATGCTTGATGTGCTTGGGCAGGATTACGTGAGAACGGCGAGAGCTAAAGGAGTAAATGAATGGAAAGTAATAATAAAGCATGCCCTCAGGAACGCGCTGAATCCGGTAATAACTACTATCAGTGCATGGCTAGCCGCGTTATTAGGAGGAACTTTCTTCATTGAATATATTTTCAACTGGCCGGGCATTGGTTTGCTTGCCATCAATTCAATTCTTTCATTGGATTTTCCAATGATACAGGGAACAGTACTGTTTACCGCTGTGATATTCATAATTGTGAATATGATAGTGGATATAGTGTACGCCTTCCTTGACCCCAAAGTAAAATTATCATAAATCATAAAATAAATTTCAAACAATGAAGAAACTAACAGGTTTAGCTCTTTTTTTCCTCATGAATTTTTCCGTTTTGTTTGCACAGGCCAATTTATATTCGCCTTTCAGTGTAAATGAAATGAAATCAAATTCATCCTCAGCGGAACTTTCCAAATCAGTTGACGGAGCGAAAGTAATTGACGTGAACTTCAGTATGGTTAACGAGATACTGAATTCCCGCTCAGAGAGTATTACGGTCAAGCTGCCGTTTAACGGTTCTGATATGCAGGTAAACCTGCACAGGTTCGATATTCTGACCGATGGCGCTAAAATTGTTTCGGGTACGCCGGGCGGTGATGTATTGCTGAACAGGAATAATGAATTTGTATCATATACCAGTGATCTGAACGATAAATATTCACCTTTAGTTGTAATAACTTTTTTTAAGGATGATGTTACCGCGCTGGTAATATCAAATTCTGAAACATTTGTACTTGCAAAACAGCAGAGCACTGGTGATTTTATTTCATACCAGAGCAGTAAATTGAAGATCCATAACGAGTTCAATTGCCGTTCAGATGAACTTGGAATTCCTGACAGGATAACAGAAATACAGAAAAACCTTTCAGGTAATTTCAGCCCCAGTATGAGCAGCACTCTTTTAAAGGCTACAATTGCTGTGGAATCAGATTTTGAGTTCTTTACATTCTGGGGAAACTCAGTTGACAGGGCAAGCAATTACATAATTTCCTTATATGTGCCTGTATCGGCAATTTATACAAGAGATATTAACGTACAGCTTCAGATAGGTTATTTAAGAGTCTGGTCAACAGCCGGCGACCCATACCCGGATGCAACATCATCCAGCACGCTTCTTAATTCATTCCGTAATTACTGGAACCAGAATATGCAGTCAACACAGCGTACGCTGGCGCACTTTATTTCAACAAGGCCCGGCGGTTTAGGCGGTATTGCCTGGGTTGATGTGCTTTGCGCAAGCGGACCCGCAAGTTACGGTTATGCTTTCAGTGATGTTGATGGAGTATTTAATCAGTTACCTACTTATTCATGGGATTGTATGGTAGTAGCACACGAAACAGGTCATAATTTCGGTTCACCGCATACTCATAGCTGTTCATGGCCGGGCGGACCAATTGACAGCTGCTATACTGTTGAAGGCGGATGTTACTCAGGTCCGCAGATACCCCGTATTGGAACAATAATGAGCTATTGTCATTTGAACGGATCAATTGCTTTATTCTTTGGACCGCTTCCGACTCAGTTAATAAGAAATCGCGCTGAAAATGCAGGCTGCATGACTGCGTTAACAGGATACCTGGTTGCTACTCCAAATGGCGGACAGATTTTCAGAACCAGCAATACGCCGCTTATTATCTGGGGTACATCCAATACAGGCAATGTAGATATTCAGTATACTACCAATAACGGAACCAGCTGGACAACTATCCAGGCAGGGGTTGATGCAACATTGAGAAATGTTACATGGACCATTCCGTATATACCAACAACAACACAGGCTAAAGTAAGGGTTTATGAATCTGGGAACACCGCTAATGGAGATATAAGTGACAGTGTCTTCCAGATAAGGCCGGCTATTAACTCATTTTACCTCATTGAACCGGCTCAGTTATACAGAACAGGTGTTTCATCCGGTGATACTTCGAGGCTGCATTTTACTTTCCAAAAAGGCGGAACACTTCCAGAGATCAAATACAAATGGGTGTTAAGTACACTTAACAATCTTAATACTTATACAGCATTCACTAATAATGCCGGGAATGATACCGTGTTCTCAATTCCAAGATCAAGATTAGATTCTCTTGTATCCGCATGGGGTGCACCAAATGTTGGTGATTCGCTAAGAGTGAAATGGTATGTAAAATGTTATACTCAGCTCGATTCAGCAAGTTCAAGCAGCAATAATCTTATAACATTCATCCGCGGAGTTATAGGTATCCAGCCGATAACCTCGTTGATACCTGAAAAGTTCTTTGTTAATCCAAATTATCCAAATCCTTTTAACCCTGAAACAAAGATAAAATTCGGACTTCCCGCCGGCGCTAATGTTAAATTATCAATTTATGATATGCTTGGCAGGGAAGTAGACGTACTTGTGAATTCAAAACTTGAAGCAGGGGAGTACCTTGCAGACTGGAATGCATCCAGATTCGCTTCAGGAATTTACATATACAAGATAGAAGCAAGTGATGTAAAAGGTAACAATTATGTTGAAACCAGGAGAATGGTTCTGGTTAAATAATGCTGCATAAGGCATAATTATGTGTATTCAAAAAAAGCCCCCGGATTTAACCGGGGGCTTTTTGTTATACCTTAATTTGAATCTCTATTTGATAAGTATCATTTTGTTTATTGCTGAGTATGAGCCGGCTGTTAACTTATAGAAGTAAAGACCGCTGCTCAGATTCACCGCATTGAAATCAACTTCCCAAATACCCGCAGTGTATTCAGTATTCAGCAACGTTGCTGCTTCTTTTCCGTTAACATCATAAACTACGAGCCTGATATTTCCGTTTGATGAATTACCGGCAGGGATATCAAACCTGATCTTTGTAACAGGGTTAAAAGGATTCGGGTAGTTTTGATATAAATTGAATGTTAACGGTATTTCCTGGGTGTTAATAATACCTGTTAGTGCAGTAGTAAAGAACCTGACGAGAGAAAACGGGCTTGTGCCCAAGCCATTTGAAGCATTCGCTCTCCAGAAGTAAGTTACATTATTGCCTAAAATGCCGGATGTAATAGTGTATGTTGAAACTGCGAGATTACTTACATTCACTATGGTAGAAGTGAAATTGGGGTTCCCTGAAACCTGCACCCCGTATGTAGTTGCAATGGAAACATCACTCCAATCCAGCACCGGAGTCGTTGAAACACCGTTTGCTCCATCAGCGGGTGATATAAGTGTGGGTGCCGCTGGAACTGAACCGTAACCCGCAACATTAGAAGCCGGTACATCAGTCAATCCTGCATTTGTAAATTCACCTGCGGCGATAAGAATATTAGACCAGACAGTAATTGCTCTTACTGATGCTGCCCCGCCGGTGATACCGGTTCCCAATGTTGAAAATGCAGTACCGTTCCAGTTTGCAATCGCATTACCGATGTTGGTAAATGAACCTCCTATTACAAGGTTACTACCCTGTAAACCAAATGCTCTGACTGTCCCGTTTGCACCGCTGCTTACTGAATTCCAGTTAGCACCTGTCCATCTTGCAATGTTATTGACCGTTACGCCGCCAACAGAAGTGAACGAACCTCCAACGTATAGCTGATTCTGGTAAACTGCAAGGCTTAAAACCTGGTTATTATCTACACCACTTCCCATATTAGTGTATGTTCCGTTTGAATTATATCTTACTATCCTGTTTGAAGGATTCAAACTACCCGCAGTTGTAAACTGCCCTCCAATAATAAGATCTGCATTGAAGACCGTTAATGCATAAACAGTGTTGTTAACGCCGTTAGGTGTACCCATTGTTCCCCACTGAGTACCGTTCCAGAATGAAACGCGGTTGCAGTTAAGTCCACCGGCAGTTGTGAATTTTCCTCCAATGCGAAGTGTATTATTATACACTGTTACTGCAAATACTGTATCATTTGTGCCCAAACCAAGACTGCTCCATGCGGAGCCGTTCCACTGAGCAACATTGTTGCCTGCATTGTTGAATGAACCAACCGCAATAAGATTGCTGTTGAATACAGCCAATCCATGTACTACTCCGTTGAGTCCGGTGCCCAGTGAACTCCACGCTGAACCGTTCCATCTTGCAATGTTTGTAGCGGGTGAAGTGAATTCACCTGCAACAACCAGTTGCCCGTTAAAAACAACAGCGGCATTAACTTTACCGTTAGTGCCGCTTCCAATAGCATTCCATGACTGAGAAAATATAAAACTGTTTAAAAATAAAACTGAAAAAATTAAGATGCTGAAAAATTTGTTAAGTTGTATTTTTTCAAACATAATTCCTCCTTGGATTTATACTTCAAAAATACACTATATAAAAAGGAATTACAAAGAACAATTTTTTATAGATTTAGAAAAAGTGTCAATATTTCATCTATTTCTTAAATATATGTATAAATTGCCCCATATACGTTACTTATTTAGATTAGTAAAATGGAATTTTAATAAACCAACAATTATTTTATATTAGCAAAGGAAAAAAAATATAAAAATGGCGATAAACTACAATAAATTCACAATTAAGGCTCAGGAAGCAATGCAGGAAGCTTCTGAAATTGCGGCAAATTATTCAAATCAGCAAATTGAGCCGGAACACCTGCTTGCGGCATTGATCCAGAATAACGAAAGCATAGCTGTATCACTTATCAATAAGATCGCATCAAATACTGATACGATCAGGATAAAAGTATCCGGATTGATAGATAAGCTCCCGAAAGTCTCCAATACTACAACATCAAACCAGTTCCTTTCATCAAATTTGCAAAAAGTTCTCGATGATGCAGTTAAGGCTTCTGCTCAATTGCATGATGAGTATGTAAGCATTGAACATCTTTTAATGGCGCTTGCAGATGATAAATCTCAGGCAGGAAAATTGCTTAACAGCCAGGGAATTACCAGGGAATCTATCCTTACCGCATTAAAAGATGTGAGAGGAAGCCAGCGAGTAACATCGCAGGCACCTGAAGAAACTTATCAATCACTAAAGAAATATGGAAGAGATCTTAATCAGCTTGCAAAGCTTGGTAAACTTGATCCGGTAATAGGAAGAGATGATGAGATACGAAGAGTGCTGCAGGTACTTTCCCGCAGAACTAAGAACAATCCTGTTCTTGTGGGTGAGCCCGGTGTAGGTAAAACTGCAATTGCCGAAGGACTTGCTTTCAGGATAGTTAACGGTGAGGTCCCTGAAAATTTAAGATCAAAAACAGTTATTGCTCTTGATATGGGTGCGCTTATTGCCGGGGCTAGTTACCGCGGGCAGTTTGAAGAACGCCTGAAGGCAGTTATTAACGAAGTGAAACAAAGCGAGGGCGAAATAATTCTATTCATTGATGAGATACATACACTGGTTGGTGCAGGCAAATCTGATGGGGCAATGGATGCCGCTAACATACTTAAACCTGCGCTTGCAAGGGGAGAGCTCCACGCAATCGGAGCGACAACTCTTGATGAATACCGCAAGTATATCGAAAAGGATCCTGCGCTTGAACGCAGGTTCCAACCTGTCATTGTTGATGAGCCCACTGTGGAAGACACGATATCAATATTGCGCGGATTGAAGGAGAAATATGAGATACATCACGGAGTAAGGATTACTGACTCAGCGATTGTATCTGCCGCTTCGCTTTCTGACCGCTATATATCAGATAGGTTCCTGCCTGATAAGGCTATTGACCTGATTGATGAAGCTGCAAGTAAACTGAGAATTGAGATTGATTCTATGCCTGAAGAGCTGGATGTGATTGAGAAGAAGATAAAACAGCTTGAAATTGAAAGGGAAGCATTGAAGAGAGAAATATCTTAACAGTAAGAATTAATGTTACGGTACAGTAATATATTATTTTTCAATATCTTTTAACTCGGGTTTTCCTTTTTTCTTTTCTTCCAGAATCGGCAATGTGAACAGGAATGTTGTACCTTTTCCTACTTCAGATTCAAACCATATCTTGCCGCTGTGTTTTTCGATAACACGTTTGCATAATGCCAGTCCTATACCTGAACCGGGATACTTCCTGTGGTCATGAAGTTTCTGGAAAACGATAAATATCCTCTCTGAAAACCATTGTTCAATACCAATACCGTTATCCTTAACAGCAAACAGCCACATACCGTCTTTCTTTTCCGCGGATATATCAATTGCAGGAGTACTTTCACCCTGGTACTTGATGGCGTTCGCGATCAGGTTTTGGAATACCTGTGTGATCTGCACGAAATTGCCGTATATTTTAGGCAGTGTAAACTGCTTGATTGTAGCTTTGCTTTCCTTAATAGCCAGCTCAAGATTCGCAATTGCATCCTTGAGTGCAAGGTTACAGTCAACTTCCTCTTTTACGGCACGCTCTGTACCAACCCTTGAATACATAAGGAAGTCGGTGATAAGCCTGTACATTCTTGTAACGCCGTCATCGGCAGCACTTATCTGCTCTTCCATTTCAGGACCAAGACGTTTTTTATATTTTTTGTTAAGGGTTTCCAGGAAGTTCTGGATGGACCTGAGCGGTTCCTGCAGATCATGAGATGCCGCATAAGAAAATACATAAAGCTCTTCGTTTGAAAGTGCCAGTTCCTCAGCATATCTCCGTAATTCTTCTTCAACCTGTTTCTTAAATGTGATATCTCTTGAAATAGCAGAAACGCTTGTTACAATATCCGCTTCATCCCAGATCGGTGAGAGGGTAAGCGAAACATCAATGATCTTCTTATCTCTTCGCTGGCGTTTGGTTTCCAGTGACTCGATCCTTTCGCCTTTCGCAACTTTGTTGAGGATATGGTTCAGTTCATTCTGCTTAAAATCAGGAATAACTATGGAAATATTCCTTCCTATTGCATCACGCTGACTGAAACCGTAAAGTTTCTCGGCTCCGGGATTCCAGCTCTGTATCTGGCCGTCAATGCTCATTGCGTAAATAGCATCACCTGAATTGAGTACAATTGATGCCAGCTGGTTCTTAATTTCTTCGTTCTTTTTTCTTTCGGTAATATCACGCAGGATTGTTATAACATGAGGGATAGAATGATACAACACAGGGGTTGAAGCGACACTTACATCAAGGTAAGTACCGTCAAGTCTTTTGATTGAAATATCAATAACAGGAACCTGTTTCATGTATTTCACCATTTCTTCAGTACGCTTCGCTATCCTTTCTCTGTAAGAATAGTGAATCAACTCGTTTAGGCTTGATCCAATCAGTTCATCTTCCGTTGATGCTCCGAACAATGCCAGGCCGGCCTGGTTTACAAAAAGCAATTTTCCGTCCCTGTGAATTGTGATTGTATCGGGTGAGAGGTCAACAGTACTTCTGAGCCTGTTTACATTATCCTGCAATTCTTCAATATTCTTTGTAAGTCCGGCTATCTGCTCGCTGGACTCCCTTGCACGCCTCCGGGAAAAAATAGCAAAAGCGAACCCGAAGAGCATCAATACAAAAAGCAGCTCAACTATCCTGAAGCCTTCAGTATCTGCGGCGACATTTCTCATAAAAACAAAAAAATCAAGCATAGATGCGGCTATGAGGATTATAATAATTATCGAAAAGATAATTATTATATCCTTCAGGTCACTTGACTCACGGCTCTTATTTTTTGTTTCTTCTGCCAATTATTTCGCTCTTTAGCTCTTTTCTTAACTCTGCTATCTCGCGGATAGTTCTGAAAATTATAGAAGGTCTGGCTGCCGTAGATACACCATCAACCCTTGGCAGGTGCTTAACTCCAAGCTCGGTAAATGTGTATCCAAGCAATCCTGCCCTGATCATTATCTCAGCATCAATAAAGGCATCTTTAGTATTTACCTTTATTTTTTTGAAGAGGTCGGTCTTTATTATCTTAAATGCGCAGTCAATATCAATATAATCAATATCAAATGCATATCTTAAAATTACATTGTAAACAAAACTTGTAAGTTTCCTGTATGGTGAATACTGTTTCTTCTTCCTGTAACCTACAACCATATCGCTAAAAGGCAGCAAAGCAACAAATTTTCTCAGTTCTTCCAGATCAAACTGGTTATCACCATCAGTGTAGAAGACATACTCAAACCGTGCAGTGGAAAATCCTTCCCACAATGTTGCACCGTAACCTTTGTTCTTTTCGTGATGAACTACTTTGACCTTTGGGTACTGCCGTGCAA
Source organism: uncultured Ignavibacteriales bacterium (assembly GCA_964597425.1). GTDB lineage: Bacteria > Bacteroidota > Ignavibacteria > Tepidaquicellales > OLB5 > OLB5. The sequence goes on from CAZQYL010000023.1 coordinate 11,359, forward strand.
GTTCATCTGCAACTTCGCCGGTCTTATCAGGACTCCCGTCTTCAATGATTGTAACTTCGTAATCTTTAAGTTTTAAGTCTTCAAGTACTTCAACAGCTTTTTGTACAACTTTTCCTATGTTCTTTTCATCATAATATGCCGGAAAAAAAACCGACAGCCTGATATCATTATTCGTTATCAAGATAAAATCTCCATGTATTTTTTAATCCCTCGTTAAAACTGTATTCAGGCATCCATTTAAGATATTTTGCAGCCAGTTTGTTATCAAGTATATTCGCTTTTACGTCAAATTTTCTGCCTGGAAGGTATTTAACATCAAAATCCAGTTTAAGAACCTTTCTGAACCTGTCCAGAATCTGGTTTATTGAAAGTCCTTTGGCACTGCTGATATTGTAGATCCTTTGCGATGAATTATCTCTAATTGCCCTGTAGATCGACCTCGCACCATCTTTAATGTAGAAGTAATCCCTTACAACTTTGCCATCACCCCAAACTTCAAGCGTCTCGCCTTTTTTGATCTTGTAGAGCAGGTGAGCTATCAAGCCCTGGGTTAATAATGGATTCTGTCTCTCTCCATATGGATTTGCAAAGCGTAATATCTTGTAATCAAGACCCTTCAAAACTTTATAAAGATGAAGGTATTTTTCGATTGTAAGTTTTATAATACCATATGAACTTGTTGGGTCAGTCGGGTGTTTTTCGCTGACCGGCAGTTTAATCGGGTTGCCGTAAACTGTGCCGCCGGAAGAAATAAAAATGAGCCTTTTTGTCTTATACTCTGCGCACTTTTCAAACAAGTGCAAAGAAGATATAAGGTTACTTTCTACATCATAAAAAGTATTAAGATTGGACGTTGCCGGTACGGTAGAACTGACCAGGTGAACAACATTATCTTTGCCCTTTAGGGCTTTACTTATATCAACTTCATTATTGAAATCTCCTTCAATGAAATCAATTTCATTAAGAATGTGCTGAACATTCTTTTTAGAAGCATTCAGCTTATCGAACACGGTAACCCTGATACCGTTTTTCAGCAGGTCTTCAGCAATATGTGAGCCAATGAACCCGGCACCCCCGAATATTATGCAGCTTTCTTTCAACTTTCCTTAACCTTTGCTTAATTTTAGCACATACCTGAATGGTATAAAATAAAACGGAATCCTGCTAACCGAGAGAATCTTAAAGAGTTTAAGTGACTGATCTTTTATCAGTTTTAAACCATATTCATGGATATGCCATTCATCGAGGTTATTTTTTGCAGCAAGATCCCACTGGCTTTCTTTGGGCTCCAAAACCCTTCTTAAGCCGCAATTTAAGAGTATTTTTTTAGTAAAAATAATCAATTTTTCATTGGGTACTGAAAGGGAAATTATCCCTTTATTTTTCAGAACCCTCTTCATTTCAGCGAGGATGAGCACAGGTTCTAGTACATGTTCAAAAACTTCGGTGCAGATTATTCTGTCGAAGCTCTCATTCTGAAAAGGGAGGTTTTCTCCTTTAGCCATTATCAATTCCGCTCTTCTGCCTAATCTTTTCCGTGCTCTTTCAATTTGTACCGGTGAAATATCTACTCCTGTAAGGGAACCGTGTTCTATTCTCTCAAGAATATGTCCTGCGCCGCATCCAACTTCAAGAACTCTATCCTGCGGGCGTATATCCGCTTCCTTCAAAAGAATATTGATCCTTTTATTTTCTATGTATCTGAAAAGCCTGTTGGGATGGTTGTAGAACTTATCGAGGTCATGCTTAATTGCATGCTCTTCATTCCATTTTTCAAATCCCTCAGGGGATGGCCTCATTGTTTTTCAAATATAAAAGAACTGAATCTCTGGTCCTGTGAAATTATTTGTTTAATGAATTTGTATTTCGTTGAATCTCTGAGTACATCAAACTGAACATCGTTTTTGAACTCTGGTCTGTATCCATAATGAGATTCCCAAATAACATATGCGCCCTTTGGCGCTTCGTTAAGATTCTTAAGGTCAAGCTTTTTAAACAGTTTTTGGTTTTCCTTATACTGGTTTGAATAGAACATAATAAAGGTGTGGTTCGTAAGTTTCTCCTTATCCTTGGCTTCAGAAATTGTATCAAGGAATTCAGCTGTTTCCTTTACGGAAATATTTTCTGGAGAGAGTTTTTTCGGTTCAACAAAATACAGGTGAACAGCTCCCAGGATTACCAGTGCAATCCCTAATGTACCTAAATACTTCGCCCGGGATTCATTCCATAATACAACAGAAAGTATAAAGAACAGCGCCACGAATATTATCTTTATGTACTCAGCTTTTTCAAGCAGAACGAAGCCATCTGTAGCTTTTGAAAGGAACAGAAGTACCAGCACGGCAAACAAACCTGTAATTATATAATTGGTGGAGCGGAATTTCTTTATGGAGAGATTATTTAGGCCTACTGCCGCGAAGAAAGCGCATATTGGCGAAATATGCAGCAGGTAACGCCAGTTACCGGGATTAGGTCCATCGCTTACCATGGTAAGCATCTGTATCACAAATATTGAAATGAAAATTATATAAAACTCAGCGTACTTTTTAAAGTAGTCTTTTATCTTCGACGTATCATTTAAGAACCCGAAGAATCCGAGCAGAAATAGTGAAAGGCAAACGGGCCCAACTATGAATATGTAAACCTTAAAGTAATGCATCAAGCCCTGTGATTTGTAATTCAGCCCGGCGACTGACTGCATTTCAGTGAGTACGAACATGATATCGCCGGTCTTAATGAACCCGAGCAAATTGTATAGTATCGGGAAAACAAACAGAGCAGCTGCATACACATATTGCTTTCGGAGCGCGAATATCACGGCAAATACAAGTATCAGTAATGCAATTTCCTGCCTGATAGTATATATATATCCCAGCAGCAGGGCGCTGAATAAATACTTTTCTTTTTTGTAGAGTATCAGAAATGTCACAATGCAAAGGGCGGTGAAAATTTCGGAATAAGACCTGAATGAAAGATCAACATACAAAGGCTGTGTAGCCAAAAGCAGGGCGCCAATCAGAGCATAACTGACTTTGTATGTTTTTATGAGAACATATGTCATATATACTGTAGTCGCCGCTATAAGCGAGTTAAAGATGAGCACCGCATCATAACTTATCAGCGCGGGAATAACCATGAATATCTTGTAGCCGGGCTTGGGACCATTTCCCAGGATTACCCAGGGGTCCTGCCAGAAATTAAGCATGTTAATATACTGGGCAACTTCGTCATCCTGATAAAAACCAAGAGCGATCTTACGGTATGAATAATAAAGTATTGCCAGTACCGGAATGATTAACCAGAAATACTTACCGTACTTGGTTTCAAATCCGGATTCGCTGTAGGCTATATTAAGTACAGATTCCTGCTTTTTAGATGTGATTTCGGCTGTTTTTTTCTTGCTCATTAAAATTCCAGTTCATAAAAAACAAATATATGCAAGCAACCGCTAAAATTCTATTCATTTTAAAGAAATATCAATTTTAGTATCTTTGAGGAATAAATTACAAAGGGAGTAATTTTCTTTAATGGCAAAAGCAAAAACCGATAATCCGACCGCAAAAAGACTTGAGATAATAGAAAAAGAGATCGCTGAATTGAGCTCAGAGCGGGATGAGCTAAAGGCTCACTGGATCCTTGAAAAGGAGTTGATTTCCAGCATACGGAAAATGAAAGAAGAAGCTGAAAATCTTAAGACCGAGGCGGATAATTTTGAGAGACAGGGTGACCTGGGGAAAGTTGCCGAAATCAGGTACGGCAAAGTGATAGAACTGCAGAAAAATATAGAGAGTCAGTCAGCAAAACTTGCGGAACTTCAGAAAAAATGGAAAATGCTTAAGGAGGAAGTTGATTCCGAGGATATTGCCGAAATCGTAGCCAAATGGACAGGTATACCTGTATCAAAAATGCTTGAAAGCGAACGGGCTAAGCTGCTTCACATAGAAGAGAATCTGCATAACAGGGTTATAGGGCAGGATGAAGCTATTTCCGCGGTTGCAAACTCCATCAGGCGCAGCCGTGCCGGATTGCAGGATATGAACAGGCCGATAGGCTCATTCATTTTTCTGGGTACAACAGGTGTCGGCAAGACCGAGCTTGCAAAAGCTCTGGCGGAATTTCTTTTTGATGATGAACACAATATCATAAGAATAGATATGAGTGAGTATATGGAAAAATTCTCCGTAAGCAGATTGATTGGCGCACCGCCGGGATATGTTGGATATGAAGAGGGCGGTCAGTTGACCGAAGCAGTGAGAAGGAAACCATACAGCGTTGTTCTGCTTGATGAGATAGAAAAGGCGCACCCTGATGTATTTAATATACTGCTGCAGTTACTGGATGACGGAATACTGACTGATTCGCAGGGCAGAACTGTTAATTTTAAGAACACGATAATAATAATGACATCTAATCTTGGTTCACATTTGATACAGGATGAATTAATGACAATAAATGATAAGAACAGGGATGAGATTTTGGGCAGGCTGCGTGAAAAATTGTTTGAACTTTTGCGTCAGAAGATAAGACCGGAAGTGCTTAACAGGATAGATGAAGTTGTGATGTTCAAGCCTCTGTTAGGCAGTGAGCTTAGAAAGATAGTGGATATTCAATTGAGCGGAATTAGTAAAATGCTGCTGAAGAACAGCGATATAATACTTAATGTTACCAATGACGCCAAAGACTGGCTTGCGAAGATAGGTTATGATATTACTTTCGGGGCAAGACCGCTTAAACGGACAATCCAGAATCACATAACTAATCTGCTTAGTGAAAAAATCTTATCTGGAGAAATACTGCCGGGTGATAAAGTAGAAATTAATGTTAATGATGCGGGAAAGTTTTTGTTTAACGGAAAATGATTTTCTAGTATTACTTTCAATAATATAAACCTATTCAAAGGGGGGTTTATGAAATATTTATTACTTTCTTTACTTTTTGTTTCGCTGTTTTTTTATTCAGCTACTGTCTATTCAGATAACTCCGGTTATGACCATACTGCATACAGTGCATTTACAGTTGTGCCGCCAAACTATGCGGGTACACAGGGAACTGCGACATTCCTTGGACCACTTGGTAATGCACAGCGTACTTATCAGCTGCTTATAAGGGATTCATTGTTAACAGGTATTATAGGACAAAGAATTACCGGATTTACATACAGGCTTTTGACATCCGCCGTTAGTAACTGGCCGGCTGCGAATGTGACTTTTACTAACTATGACGTTTATTTAAGCGGTTCTGTTGCTCCGGAAAACAGGAGTCTGACTTTTTCGCAGAACATAGTCGGAGCCCAAAAACGCGTAAGGTTCGGCACATTAACAATTACCGCCGGGTCTTTTCCGGCAGGCGGGAATCCAACTGCATTTGGAACTGACATAACTTTTGATTCCGGGTACGTTTATAACGGCGGCCACTTACTTATCGAAATTAGGCATACAGGATTTACAGGAACATCAACTAGTGTTGATGCTATTGGAACTTCAACCAGTGGTTACGGAACGCTGTTCAGCGCATGCTGGACCGGCAATTATGCCGGGACTTCAGGTACGCAGGGTAATTTTGCTGTCATAAGGTTAAACTCAGGTCCGGTTACTGCAATTGAAAATGAATCTGAAGTTGTCAG
>CAZQYL010000024.1:0-16892 GCA_964597425.1 uncultured Ignavibacteriales bacterium
TGATGCTTGTTTATGGTGAAGATGTGCAGGATGGCAAAGGCGGAGTGTTCACAGCTACAAAAGGTCTTTCAACAAAATTCGGAGTTAACCGCTGCTTTAATTCACCGCTTGCTGAAGCATCAATTCTCGGCACAGCAGTTGGCGCGGCATTAAGCGGCTTAAAACCGGTTGTTGAAATCCAGTTCGCTGATTACATCTTCCCTGCAATGATGCAGATAAGAGATGAGCTTGTGATGTACCGTTACCGTTCAAACGGCGCTTTTGAGTGCCCTGTGACTATCAGGGTTGCAACCGGCGGATACATTGGCGGCGGGCATTATCACTCGCAGAACATTGAAGCAATATTCGCTAAATGTCCGGGATTATATATTGCTTATCCTTCAAATGCAGCTGATGCAAAAGGTTTGCTTAAAACCGCTTGCCAGCTTAAGGATCCGGTTATGTTCCTTGAGCATAAATTCCTGTACAGGCAGGGGTACGCTAAATCACCTGAGCCAAATGCAGATTATTATCTCCCGTTTGGTAAGGCTGCTGTAAAGAAAGAAGGTAACGATCTTACAATAGTAGCTTACGGCGCAATGGTTGAAAAGGCGCTTAAGACCTCCCGTGAAATGGAGAAAAAAGGCTACAGTGTTGAAGTGATTGATATCAGGACAATTGTACCATTGGATATAGAAACAATCCTGACTTCTGTTAAGAAAACAGGAAAAGTAATTGTATTCTATGAAGATACAAAGTTCATGGGCTTTGGCGCAGAAATAGCTTCACAGATTGCTGAAAACGCGTTTGAATATCTTGATGCTCCCGTAAAAAGGGTTGCAGGATTGCATGTTCATATTCCATTCAGCCTTGAAAGCCATGCATTACCTCAGGATAGCTGGATCTTAAAGGCTGCCGAAGAAATGCTCGCATATTAAAAAAGTGAAAAAAATATAGCATTAAATTGAAATTTAAGGGTGTGATGAGTTTTCATTACACCCTTTTTGTTGAATATTTTTAGAAACAAGGGGCTGCAGCCCTTTGTTGCAGAAGAAAATAATTATGAAAGAACCAATAATATCAATTTCGGGGATAAGGGGAATATTCGGTGAATCGTTAACCCCTGAAAATATTGTAAAATATGTAACAGCCTTTGCAAAATATACCGGCGGAAAAAAAATTGTCATTGGCAGAGATGGCAGAATGGGCGGTGAGCTGGTTGAAAAACTGATTGAAACAACATTGCTATATTGCGGATGTTCAGTTGTAAATATCGGTGTTGCACCAACGCCTTCAATATCACTTGCTGTTGAAACACTGAAGGCTGCAGGCGGAATTTCTATCACAGCCTCGCATAATCCGCAGGAATGGAACGGGATGAAATTCATTAACAGCAAAGGCATCTTTCTTGATGCGGATGAAAATGCTGCCTTATGGAAATACTTTGATGATACATCTAATTTTTATGTTACCGCAGATAAGGTCAAGCAAATTGAATACTATCCAGGTTTTCTGGACTACCATATTTCAAGAGTACTGAGTATCAGTTCTCTGAATATCAATAAGATCAAGAAGAAGAAATTCAAAGTGGTTGTTGATTGTGTGAATGCATCCGGCTCAAAGATCATCCCTGATCTTCTTGAGAAGTTAGGCTGCAGAGTAATTAAAGTTGATTGTGATACCAGCGGCATATTCACGCGTAAACCGGAACCGCTGCCGGAGAATCTTAAACGAACTTGCCGTGAAGTGAAGAAGAACAAAGCTGATATAGGAATAGTCATTGATCCCGATGCTGACAGGCTTGTTATAATTACGGAAAAAGGGGAACCTTTTGGTGAAGAAAACACAATTACCGCTGTTGTAAAGCATGTGCTATCCAAAGCCAAACCTTCAAAAAGGATTGCTGCGATAAACCTTTCAACATCCCGTTCAGTAGATGATGTTGTGAACTCACTTGGCGGAAAGATATTCAAATCTCCAGTAGGTGAAATTAATGTCATCAAAAAAATGAAGGCTGTTAAAGCCATTGTTGGCGGTGAAGGCAGCGGGGGAGTCATATTGCCTGAAGTACATTACGGCAGGGATTCACTTGTAGGTACCGCTGTAATATTAAGCGAAATTGCTGAATCAGGTTTAAAAGTATCAGAATACAAAAATGCATTGCCTCAATATTTCATACGCAAATCAAAGATCCAGCTCGAAAATATTGATGCTGACTCAATATTTGAATTTCTGCGTAATAAGTACAGGGAATTTAACCAGAATTTTGAAGATGGCCTTAGACTGGATTTTGATAATGGCTGGGCTAATTTCAGAAAGTCAAATACTGAACCGATCATAAGGATCATTACCGAAGCCTCATCTTCAAAAGTAGCCGAAGAAATGCAGTTGAAATTCAACAGAGAAATAGCTGATTTTCTGAAATAACGGATAAATCCCTTTATTTTATCAATTATTTTTTGCTAATTTGCCAATAACATAAAATTAATTACTATATGGCTAAGTTACTCGAAGTAAAGAACCTCAAAACCTATTTTTATACCGATGATGGCGTCGCAAAAGCTGTGGATAATGTATCTTATGACCTGGATAAAGGCGAAACATTAGGGCTAGTTGGCGAATCAGGCTGCGGAAAGAGTGTGTCTGCGCTTTCCATTATGCGCCTTATTCCTAATCCGCCGGGTAAGATTGTTGGGGGTGAAATACTTTTTAAGGGGCAGGACTTAACCAAGTTTGACGATAAGCAAATGCAGGAAATCCGCGGCAACGATGTTGCCATGATATTCCAGGAGCCAATGACCTCTCTGAATCCGGTGTTTACCTGCGGTGACCAGATCGACGAAGCAGTTATGCTTCACCAGAAAGTTTCAAAAGATGAGGCTAAAAACCGCTCAATTGAAATGCTCAGGCTTGTGGGGATTCCCGCGCCGGAACAAAGATATCTTGATTATCCGCATCAGCTTTCAGGCGGTTTAAGGCAAAGAGTTATGATAGCTATGGCGCTATCATGCAATCCCGAAATACTTATTGCCGATGAGCCAACAACTGCTCTTGACGTTACTGTGCAGGCACAGATACTTGAGCTTATAAGAAAACTGCAGGATGAATTAGGCATGGGTGTTATCATGATTACCCACGATCTTGGAGTAATTGCAGAAGTAACAAAACGCGTAGCGGTAATGTACGCTTCCAAGGTTGCAGAGTATTCTGTTTCAGAAGAAATATTCTACAATCCAAAACATCCGTATACTTTAGGTTTGCTGAATTCTATTCCAAAGTTAAATAAAGGCCACGGAAGGCTTGCAACGATTGAAGGCAATGTTCCGGCTGCTACAAATTACCCGGCAGGCTGCCACTTTTGCACAAGATGCAAGTACGTTGATAGCAAGCTTTACACAACTGACAGCAAATGCTGGAATGTAGAGCCTGTGCTTGAGCAGGTTGGCGGTACAAGCCAGATGCATACAGTTGCCTGCCACTACTGGAAAGATATTGAAACCAGGCGCATTAAAGAAGGCGACAGGACACCGGCTGAAATGGCAAAATAAATTCTTTCGCCCCGAAAATTTCGGGGCTTTTTCTTAAATAGTATATATATGATAAACATTCCAAAACCCGGAAAAACGAAACAGGAACTGCTGGATAAACTTGAAGGATTAAAGACCGAGCTCAGCAAGCAGGTTGCAGATAATGAAGTCAATATTGAAAAGATCACTGATGGTTATAATGTCAAAGCTGAAAAGAAAGTATTATTTATGACTTTTTATGTTGATGCGAATATCATTGCAAAAGATGGTTGTTATGAGATTACCTGGGAATCAAATGCTCCCGATAGCAAAGTAAACGAAGCATTGGAAAAAGTAAAAGAAGCTTTAGAGAAGTAAGTTAACTTCACGAAAAATACAAATATCATATTTATTTATGATTTTTATCCCATACCCCAAAACCAAAGATAAATCATTCTTTATATAACATATCCTCTGTAATTTTGTATTACAGATACCGGATTATTATTATAAGGATATGAAAATGAACTTAACAACAAAAAAACTTGCCCTGCGAAACGGAAATCAAATGACAGCCGAAGGCGCAATTAAGGCAGGATGTAAATTTTTTGCAGGTTATCCAATTACTCCTGCATCAGGCATTTATAAGGGGTTAATAGACTTGTTACCCTTGAACAACGGGATTGCAATTAGCTCACCTGATGAAATTTCAGCACTGGCATATTGCGTTGGTGCATCTATGAGGGGAGTAAAAGCAATGACCGCTACATCAGGTCCCGGATGGGCATTGATGATAGAAACTGTTCAGTACGCTATGATAACTGAAACACCTGTGGTTATTTGTGTTGTGCAGAGGCTGGGTCCCTGTACTGGCGGTGCAACACAGGGAGCGCAGGGCGATATACTTATAACTGAATTTGCATCAAGCGGTGGTTATACCATCCCGGTATTGTACCCGACAAATTCAAAAGAGTGCTATGAACTTACAGTTGAGGCTTTCAATTGGGCAGAAAAATACCGCACTCCGGTAGTGCTGCTTACTGATAAAGAGGTTGGTATGACAACTGAAAGCGTAGACTATAATAAACTGAATGCTCCTCCATGCTCTAACAGGCATGTCATAACCGATCATGACGCAGACTATGCAAACTGGAAAATGTATGGATTCGACTCTCCTGATATGATAGCGAAATTTGCACCTGTTGGCGGTAAAGTGAAAGTAACTGCAACAGGCTCAGCCCACAATGCAAATGGATACCTGAAGAAAAATGATCCTGAAACTCTTGCAACCCTTAAGCATCTGGAAGATAAAATACAGGCTCACAGAGATGAAATGGTTATTGTAAAAGAAGATCACGAAAAAGATTCCGATACACTCGTAATAAGCTTTGGGATTACTGCAAGAACAATGAAAGATGCCGTAAAAAAAGCCAGGGCTGAAGGCAGGAAAGTATCTTCACTCACAATTTACAGTATGTTTCCAATACCGGATAAAGCAATTCTCAAAGCAGCCACTGGCTGCAAAAATGTAATAATTGCTGAAGAAAATATTAACGGGCAGTACAGGATGCTGCTTGAACCGCTGCTGAAAGATTTTAATATCATTGGCATAAATAAACTTGGCTCAATGATAACGCCTGATGAGATATCAGAAAGGATATTGAATTTATGAATACACCTGAACTTTGTACTTATATGACTCAGGGTGCGGTAATGCCGTTTTGTAAAGGCTGCGGGCACTCAAATATACTGAAGAAGCTGAATGATGCATTGGGAAAACTGAACCTTGACCCGCATGATGTTTGCCTGGTAACAGATATAGGCTGTATCGGGCTGGCTGATGCACTATTTGATAAGGTTCACACAGTCCACACAACACACGGCCGCTCTACCGGTTTTGCCACAGGAATTGCTGTTGCTGATAAAGTTCTCGCATCCAATAAGCTCAAAACAATTGTGCTTATCGGTGATGGCGGCTCAATGATAGGGCTCCTGCATATAGTTAACGCAGCGTTAATGAATGTTGATGTAACTGTAATTGTTGCCAATAATTTTCTTTTCGGCATGACAGGAGGGCAGACTTCCTCACTTACACCTGAGAGCTTTAACACGGTAACATCGCCATTTGGCAGCATGAATCCTTCGCTGGATATTTGCCAGATAGCTGATGCATCAAAAGCCGGATTTATTGCCCGCAAAACTGCAACAGATAAAGATTTAACAGATGTTATCAGCGAGGCAATAGCTTTCAGCGGATTTTCAATTGTTGAAGTGCTTGAGCTGTGTACAGAGCATGGCACAAAACGCAATGATCTGAAGGGTAATATGCTTGTAAAAATTGCCGAAGAAGAAGGTCACCAAATTGGAGTGATAAAGAACTCGACAATAAGGCCAGAGTTCAGCAAAAAATATGAAACTGATGTAAACAGCCACAAAGGCGAAATCAAACCTCTGAAGTTCATTAGTCCGAAATTTGTTCATAATCTGAAAAGACCAAATGGTATCATTTTATCCGGAAGTGCAGGTGAAAAAGTTCAATCTACAGCAGCAATGCTGACAGAAGCTGCGCTTATGAGCGGACTTGAAGTAACACAAAAGAACGATAACCCTGTGACCCAGGGCTCGGGCTTTTCGCTCAGCGAAGTAATCATTTCGCCGGATGAGATAAATTATACCGGTGTTGCTTCTGCAGATTATGTAATAGTTGTTTCTGATAATGGTTTGAAGGAAGTAAAGAGCCAGGATGTTTTTAACAGGATAAACGATAGAACAATATTTATACTTGATGATTCATTGGGATTAGAAAACAAGGGACTTAATATCGTTTCTCTTCCGCTGAGGAAATACTGCGGAGGTGATAAAGCTGCTATTGGAGCTGTAGATTATGTTATCAGGAAATTTGAACCTTTCCCCCACGAAGCATTTGTGCAATTGCTTGAAAAACGATTTGGTGAGTATGCCATGATATTTAAAAAAGAGTATTACGAATTATAAGAAGTGTAACACAAATGTTTTCCTAAGGCGTTCTTTTAGAACGCCTTTCCTTTTAGAACAGGATTATGTCAATTTTATTCCGTTCACTTTGAGTATCCAGCTAAGCTGACCTATGTGCATGGGCTCATGCCGTATGGCGTGCATCAACACGTGGAATTTATCTTTACTGCCCCCAAAGTTAGCTTCTATGTTATTTTCTGATTCCATCAGCTCGTCAGTCATATTTTCAAGTATTTCAATAGCCTTTGCGTGTACTTCCTCAAAACGTTTATTTACTTCTTCAATTGAAGGGGGGTTTTTAATTTCGTCTGGTATCGACCCGAAACCAAAATCGTTCAGCCATTCTATATCCATACATTCCCCGCCGATTCCTTCTACGATAAGGAAGTGCTCAGTCCATACAAGGTGCGCCAGCATCCAGTATGCGCTGTTCAATTTTACGCCATTTACTTCATAAACTTGATGAATATTGAGCCCTTCCAATTTCGAAATATAATACTTCGAAAGGTTCCGCGCCATTTTGTATGTTTCTATGAGAGCTTTAGTTTTTGTATTTTCTGCCATAGCTTTATATCTTTAAGTATGTTTACAAATATAAATTGTACAATGTTACCGCACTTCTTGAATCCTGCGAAATTTAGAGAATGCTATTTCTTTTATTAATTGTGGTATCAGGTATTCACATGACTCTGCAAAAAATTCATAGATTCATCCAATTAGTAAAAGATACCCTGTAATTTTTATATGAGATCCAGTCTGACAACATTTTCAATGTGAAATGTGTGCGGAAACATATCTACGGGCTGAATTTTAGTTATTTTGTACTTATCCTTCAGTAATGCAAGGTCCCTGGCCTGGGTACCCGGATTGCATGAAACGTAAATTATCTTTTTTGCGGCATACTCAAGCAAACTTTCAGCTGCTTTCGGGTGAATACCGCTTCTGGGAGGATCGAGTATGATCGAATCGAAACGCCTAATGTCTTTGGCAGCAATCAGATTATCAAGGTAATCTTTAACATCCATATCTTTGAATTCACAATTTGTTACCCCGTTCAATTCAGCGTTAACATTAGCCATTGTTATGGATTCTGCACTTAATTCAACCCCATAAACACTTTTTACCAAACCTGAGATAAATAGCGAAATAGCCCCGCATCCGCAGTAAAGATCAAGAACATTTTCATCTTTGCCGAATCCCGCGAAATCGGTAACGGTATCAAACAGCCTCTCGCACTGTTTTGAATTCGTCTGAAAAAATGAATTCGGTGTAATCTTAAATTTATAATTGCCTATTTTTTCTTCAATGAAACCATCGCCGTAAATGACATTAAAATTATCAGCCAACGCAACTTGTGCCTTGGATTCTGTAAGTGAATTAACAAGGGTAGTAACTTCAGGAACCTCTTTAAGCAGCATAGCGGAGTATTCATTGATCAGCTCAGGGTTTGAATCATAAGTTATGAGATTCACCATTAAGCCGGTGCTGTTCACAGCTCTTCTTACTGTCAAAAATCTTAAATAACCGCTGTGAGTTTTTGTTGAATAAATAGTTGTACCTTTTGGTTTAAAGAAATCGCGGGTTAAGTTGAGTATCCTGCTGGTTAAATCAGATTGCAGGTAACATGCCCTGATATCAAGTATCTTTTCATAGAATCCGGGGATGTGATAACCCACCGCGAAGCTCTTATCGATGTTTTCTTTCTGCATATCCTCAACAGTAAGCCACCGGTCATTTCCGAAAGAAAACTCAAGTTTATTGCGGTAGAAATAGATATCCTCTGAACCTGTTACTGGAGGAATGATAACATTTTCAAATCCTCCAATTCTTTCAAAAGCATTTTTAACTATGTTCTGTTTTATTTCAAGCTGCTTGGCATAATCAACATGCTGCATTTTGCATCCGTTGCATGTGCCAAAGTATTCACATTTGGGCTCAATCCTGTATGATGAGGGTTCCAGTATTTCCATCAGAGTTGACTCAGCGAACTTCTTTTTCTTCTTTTTTATTTTTACCCGGACTTTATCGCCAGGTACGGTTTTTGGCACAAAAACAACATATTCTCCGTCAATTCTGCCTACTCCGTTGCCTTCGGCACCGATATCATCAATTGTAAGCTCAACAATATCATCTTTTTTCACATTTTCCACTATATTACAGTATAATTTATTTTATATGAAGCAATAATAGCTTTAAATAAAATTCTAATTTTATTATTATGTACAAATATAATTATAAATACCGTGATAAATAAATTTGATAATTAGTGAAAAATAAAGCAATATCCGATGCAAAGCGTGTGATACAGATTGAACGTAAAGCATTAAGCCTTCTCGAAAGAAGATTGAACGGAAGTTTTTCAGAAGCAGTTGACATAATTTATAAGTGCAAGGGCAGAGTGATTGTAACAGGACTCGGTAAATCAGGTATAATAGCACAAAAAATTGTTGCTACATTCAATTCCACCGGTACACCCTCAATATTCCTGCATTCCGCTGATTCAGTACATGGTGATCTTGGCATTATCAGACGAGGTGATGTGGTGATATGTATTTCCAAATCAGGTGATACATATGAGCTCATCCAGCTTCTGCTTGCCATAAATCAGTTCGATGTTAAAGTTATTTCTATCGTAGGCGATGTAGATTCCAAGCTTAAGGACCTTTCCGATGTTATTATTGATGCTTCTGTTGATCAGGAAGCCTGTCCATATAATCTTGCGCCAACAACTTCGACAACTGCTGCGCTGGTAATGGGTGATGCGCTGGCAATTGCATTGTTAAGAAAAAAGGAGTTTACCAAGGAAGAATTCGCGATGCTTCATCCGGGCGGTATCCTGGGCAGAAAGCTGCTGTTGAGAGTGAGCGACCTCATGATAAGCGACCAGCAGATTCCCAAAGTAACAGAAAACGCACTATTTAAAGATGTCGTATTTGAGATATCTTCAAAACGGCTTGGCTGCACATGTGTGGTAGATAAAACCGGTAAGCTTAGAGGCATTATAACTGATGGTGATATCAGGCGTACATTGCAGAAATTTGAGACTGTTGCAGATATAAAGGCCAGGGATATTATGAATACTACCCCTAAGCTTATAAATGAAAATATGCTGGGCGAAACTGCCCTGGAGCTTATGGAAAAATATACTATAACTCAGCTTATAATTACCGATAAGAAAAAGAAACCTACAGGCGTTGTTCATATGCACGATCTTGTTAAAGCCGGTTTGGGTTAAAAAGGAACATAGAAATTACATTATACTTGGTTAAGCAATACTCTATAAGGCGTCTGGTCTGTTTGATCTTATTTGGCGGTGTAACGGGGTATTTAGCAGGCTGCTCAAATGATAAAGTTGAGCCGCCCAAAATTGAGATCACTTCCGCTGACAGCATCCCTTCGCAGGAAAGTTTTAATACAACAGTAACATTTTCTGATTCCGGCAGGGTAAAAGCTATTTTGGTTGCAGGAAGGATAAGGGTATTTACTAAGTTTAATTATACGCTTATTGATAGTAATGCTAAAGTTGATTTTTACAAAGATGGTGTCTACAGCTCCACATTAACAGGCAGGCGCGGTAAAATTTATGATGGCACAAAAGACGTGGAAGTGTATGAAGATGTTAAGCTTGTTTCACAGGATGGTTCAGTTTTAACAACAAATAAGCTGCTATGGGTAAACAAGACCCAGCGCATTAAATCAGATGAATTTGTTCACATAACAACAAAGACAGATGATATTCAGGGGTACGGATTTGAGGCTGACCAAAACCTGAAAAATTATGTAATATATAAAGTAAGCGGACAGGTGCAAAAATAAACCAATGATACGTTTTAAACTGAAAATACTTGCCTTTCTGTTACTATCATTTACTGTCTTTGGTCAGGATAAGATCACAATTAACCATGCCGATAGCCTGGTTGGTAAGACCATTGACGGTGAACAGGTTAGGGAAGCGGTAGGGAATGTTTCGCTGACGCACAATAATGTCAATATAACCTGTAACAGGGTTATCCAGTACTATAACCTTAATAAAGCTGATCTGTATGGAAATGTCAAAGTTGTACAGGATACCCTTACTATATTAGCGCCGCAGGGTACATACTATGGCAATGAATCAAAAGTTGTATGTCCGGCAGGTGCTACGCTTATGGATCCCAAAACAACACTTAAAGCTAATTACGGCGTATATCTTTTCAGCCAGGACCTTGCGAATTTCCGGGGAAATGTCAGGATCACTGATAACCTTACATACACAATCACTTCAGATGAACTGGATTATTACAGAGGCGTACAGAAATCATACGCGAGGGGTGATGTGAAGGTTGTAAGTGATTCATCCGTCATCTATTCTGATAATCTTGTGTATGAAAAGCTTATTGGTGTTTCAACAGCTACAGGTAATGTGAAGATAGAAAGTGATTCAACCATAATTACATCCAGGAAGGCAACATATTATGAATTCGAAAAGAAATCCATAGCTGAAGAAAATGTAAAGATAGATTTCCTTACTGAAGATGCCGTTGTGTATGGGAACTATGCCGAAAATTACGAAACAAGAAATTATTCATTTGTAAAAGGCAAAGCCAAACTGATACAAACCGAAACTAAAGAGGGCAAGACTGATACGACATTCATCTACAGCGAAAAAATGGAGTCATTCAGGAATAAGCCTGAACACTACATTGCAATTGATAGCGTAAGAACGATCAGGAATGATTTCCTATCAGTTTCTCAAGCCGGATATTACTTCAGGGATATAAGCGGCAAAGGGGGAGTGATAACACTTGCCCGTGACCCCGTTGTATGGAAAGAAAATCTGCAGGTATCAGGTGATTCAATTTACGCGTACTTCAGGGAGGATGTAGATGATATCTATATCATCCGCAGTGCATTTGCACTGCAGCAGAATGAGATAGTCACTTCACGGTATGACCAGATATCGGGAATTTTTATGCATATAAAGTTTCTGGATAACCAGGTGAACTATATCCAGGTTGATACAAATGCCGCAAGCATTTATTTTGTTTACGATACAAATGATCCCAATGGTGCGAACAGGTCAACAGGGGATGTGATAAAACTGTTCTTCAGAGAAAAAAAAGTTGATAAGGTCAATATCTTCGGTAAACCTAAAGGCACTTATTTCCCTGAGAACCTTGTTAACACCGATGAACTCAGATTACTGGGCTTCAGGATCAGAACAGATAAACCTGCAAGAATCATACCTTCACAATAATTTTTCCAATTTTTAAGGATTTAAAAATTTCCAAAAAACCGCATTTTTTGCACGTTTTCACAATTTTTATTTTTTGTGATTTTGGCACTATTTGACAATAAAAAATAAATCATTATATTAGTGCAGTTAGTATACCGTTTTAAAGTAAAGGTTTATATAAGAATTAAAATAGAGGGAAAGAAGCTTATAAAACCGCCAGTTAAGAAATACCGTTCAGGCAGTATACAAAAGTCACCCGCTGTACTATTGATAAATTCTACTGAAAAGGGTATCTTTAGTTGGTTTTCTATATCCAACTAAATTTCATTTATGACAACAATAGACCTGATAAACAAACTGGCAGTTGAACACAATATTACAACCGGGCGTGCTGAAATGATAGTAAGCATACTTGTTGAAAGACTTGTGGAAAAGCTTAAAAAAGATGGAGAAGTTCAAATCACCAATTTCGGAACATTCAGTATCAGGAAAAAAGAACCTGAATCATCTTCCTATATGAAACTGAACGAACCAATACCAATGGTGAAAAACCATGTAACTTTCTTTCCTGACAGGATTTTTCTTGATAGTATAAACTCCCATTGAAAATTACCCAATTAAATTAAAGGGTTATGATAAAACAGGAAATAATAGAAAAGATCAGCAAGTATTTTAAGCTCACAAACTTTGAGGCTGAAAAGATATATGACGATATCTTTGCAGGAATAATTAAGGGTGTGAAAGAAGATAATATTGCAGATGTTACTAACCTGGGTGAGTTTATTATCAAATACAACAGCGGCGATGAAAACAACAAAAAGACTGTTGAGTTTCTTCCGACGCTTTCACTAGAAGAAGAGATCAACCAAAGGGCATTTGAAGAAAGCAGGCAGTTTGAACCCGGTAAGTTTGTGAACCCGGATTTATCTGATAAACCTGCTGAAAAGAACATGATGCCTCCGGTTATTGAAGAGAATACGATATCAGAATTCAAAACTCCTGAAATTGAAACAACGGCAGGCACTACCTCTAATGAGGACCTGGTTATTTCAGAAGAAGAGAAATTATCTATTGAACAGGAACACCTTAGTGTTGAAGACGAAATAAGAAGAAAACGCGAAGAGATTTTGGGCAAGATAACTAAACCCAAAGAGGAATATACGCAGGAACTTAAGCAGGAAATTAAGGAGAGTATCGTTGCTCCGGCTGTTGTTATACCGCCTGTTATTGAAAAGTCCGAGGAAGTGACAATTGAGCACATTGAAGCTAAAAAAACTATTGAAGAAGTGACAAATATCCCCGAAGAAATTACATCAAAAACAGAAGAGATCAAATCTACTATTACAGAGACACCTAAAGAGGTTGAAGAAGTGACAGAGCAGTCATTCTCTGATTTTTTCACAGAAGTATCGAAGGAAGAGCATATCTCAGCGGGCAATGTAAATAACCCCGTTGTACCTCCGGTAGAAACAGCGATTCCGCCTGTTGAAACAGTCATACCGCCAAGTGCAGTTGAACTGCATAACCAGATAACCGGCGACCAGAATAAAACTAACGAATATCAGACCACAATTACCCCGATGCCATTTGCTAACGGAAACGGCAATGGTAACGGCAACGGAAACGGTAACGGTGAAAATTACGAACATAAGCTTCAGGATAATTCTTATTACATATGGTATAAAGATAGCGAGCCAAACTCAACAGATACCCAGACAATGTCATATGAGTATGAGCTCCTTTACCAGGCAACAAAAGAAGCTGAGTATAAATCAAAATTAAGGATATATGTAACAACATTCATAATGTTCTTTTCAATTGTCCTTATACTTCTTATTTTCTCACCGGTAATTTATAAGTATTTCTTTAACCCTGCTGAAGATCAGAATACTGAAGAAGTGCAGCAGGAAACAAGCACAACTGAAGAACCTCAAAACAATACACCAAATACTAACCAGGCGTCAGTTAATTCACTCGAGTCTCAGCCGCCTGTAAACAATACAACGCAGGAGCAGCCCAAACAGGAAGTTACACCGCCTGTAACTCAGCAGGAACAGCCTAAACAGGAGGCCCCAAAACAGGAGCAGCCAAAACAGGAAGCTCCAAAGCAGGAACAGCCCAAACAGGAAACACCAAGTCAGAATACAACCCAGAATGTGCCGGGTGTTACAAAAAGTACTATGGGATGGCTTGATGATTACAATAAAGTGATCTATGTTCAGCTTGATAACGGTAAGTTTACAATTCAGGAATCAGCATGGGATTCAGATGCCAAAGCTAACAAGCGTATTAACGCTGTAGGAGGACTTGTTCCCGGACTAAAGGGCAGTGTTTTAAAAGTTGACCTTGGTTCAAAAGGCACCTGGTATCGTGCGCGTTTCGGTGAGTTTACAACAATTGAAGAAGCGAAACAAAAAGCAGAAGAATTAAGGAACAAAGAAAAAGGAAAGCTTCAGGCTTTGCTTCTGAATTTCTTCTGGTACGCATAAAATCCTAAAGAACCCAGCAGGCAAATTGCCGCAATAATAGACCCTAATAATCCAATAATATCACCGTGCTCGGCATAAAATGTCTTTTCGGTATTTCCTATTATATTTCTGTCAACAACCCCTGATTGCCAGTATTCTATCCTGTCGTAAATATTGCCCATCGGGTCAATAAAGCAGGATACACCTGTCTGCGCACAGCGCACTATCCATTTCCTGTTTTCAATAGCTCTTAATACTGCATATTGATTATGCTGTTCAGGCCCCGAAGTATCACCCCACCAGCCGTCATTAGTTACTATTACAAAATACTCCGCACCCTTTTCAGTAAACTCAGTAACAAACTCGCTAAAAACTGATTCATAGCAGATGAGCCCTGCAAATTTTGTATTTATTCCTTTTGCTGAATCTTTCAGATCAAATACAGTCTGGTCTGTACCCATTTGCCAGCCGCTGATCCCAACTCCCCATGTAAACCATTTTTTAGCGAATGGTACTTTTTCCTGGTAAGGTATCCTTTCGCTAAATGGAACAAGCTTAACTTTCTTGTGTATTGAAAGATCTTTGTGATATTTTTTGGGTTCAATTAATATTGCCGAATTAAATACATCAAACTTACGTTTTGAACCGTCTGTGATCCTGTGGTCCGTTGGAATATTATCGCCATCTTTGTAGTAATATTTATGCGGAACCCCCATGAATATATATTTCCCTGTTGAATCGGACAGATCAAAAAATCTTTTTGATTTCAGCAGATTAATATCTTCAAGAAAGTAGAACGGCGGAGCTGTTTCATGTAACACAAGCATATCAGGGTTGAATTTCAAACCATCCCGCAGACCATCAATATATGTATTCAATATCTGGTTGTGCTCACCACCCCATTTTTTAAATGGGTCGGTATTGGTCTGTACAATTGCAGTATTCACAACCTTTGAATGATCCTTCAGGTTGTAGTAGCCGGTGTTATCAACTGAATCAAGTCTGTATGATGAATAAAAATTCGGCAGCAGGAAGACTACTATCAGCAGAACAAGCGAAACGACAGCCTTTGGTGAAGCTATTTTCCATTGTTTGCCGTATATCTTGGAAAGAATAAAATACAATAATGCAGAAATTATGCATATCAGGAATGTAAGTCCGTGAACACCTGTAAATTCAACTATCTGAATCCTGTATAGATTATATGTTTCGCTGTTACCCAGCTCAAGCCAGGGGAAAGCAAACTGCCATATGTTATCAAAGTATTCATATCCAGCCCATATCAGCGGAAACAATGCCAGAGCGAGCTCTTTTTTTATCTTGGATACACCGTAAGTAATTAAAATGGGAATCAGCATAAAAAGGGAATGGACAAACACAGTTGCAACACCTCCAATTTTAAGGAACGTATCATCAGAATGCCAGCCGGAGATCCAGTAAAGTGAGATTTCATTAAAAACCAGCATAACCACATAAGCTCTTGCAAAAGCCTGGCGGAATCTTGAAGCGCTTAATACGAGATACAGAAGTATCGTAATTCCGAAATATATAAAAAACCATGTCTTAAACGGCGGGAACGAAAATCCAAGCAATGCTCCGCTTAACAGGCACAGAACTAATGCTCTTAAATTTTTATTCTTCGGGAGTATGTTCAATATAATGGCAATTTATTGATGATGAAAATTTACTTTAACAGGCAAATGGAGTAAGCAGAACAACCCTGTTTTTTACCTATAAATCCAAGGCCTTCTGCGGTTGTTGATTTGATGGAGATCTGCGTCGCCCTTATTCCGAGAGTTTTTGTAATGTTCTTTTTCATCTGGTCAATGTACGGACTTATTTTCGGTTCTTCCAAAATAAGTGTAATATCAATATTGCCAACTTTCAGCTTTTGTTTCCTGATAAGCTTCAAGCATTCAGCAAGAAGTACAAGGCTTGAAATATTCTTCCATCTGGAATCTTTATTACTGAAATAATAGCCAATATCACGCAGTCCCGCTGCGCCAAGCATTGAATCACACAGAGCATGCAGCAATACATCAGCATCTGAGTGACCTAAGAGCCCCTTTTTATGTGGAATTGTAACCCCGCCGAGTATCAGCTTTCTGCCTTTTACCAGCTTGTGAACGTCATAACCTAATCCTATTCGCATATATCGTAAATATATAAATAATGAAAGATTGTTTTAAGCCATAATAATTTGACGGAAATTTATACTATTCACATTTAGATTTTGTTTGTAATTTTGCAGCCGCACTTCAAAATACAAAGCTTAAATTAATTAATGGTTAGTAAATAATCCTGTATTTGAGTAATTTTGCAAATTAATCAAATATATGGCTAAACCGGTTACAAAATATATCTGTCAGAATTGCGGTTATGTTTCATTGCGCTGGCTGGGCAAATGCCCTGAATGCGATTCATGGAATACCTTTGTGGAAGAGATTGTGCACACTGATAAACACAAGCTTAAATCAAAAAGCAGTGATATACTGAGTGCAAAGCTCACCAATTTATCCAAAGTAGCCGATATAAACATCACCGAAGATAAAAGAATTATCAGCACAATAGAGGAGCTTGACAGGGTGCTTGGAGGCGGAATTGTTCCGGGCTCTGTTGTACTTGTTGGCGGTGATCCCGGTATCGGCAAATCAACCCTGATGATGCAGCTCTCCGATAAAATTAAAAACAATACAATACTCTATGTGAGCGGTGAAGAATCACCCAAGC
>CAZQYL010000025.1:0-16453 GCA_964597425.1 uncultured Ignavibacteriales bacterium
ACTACCTTATCATTCACCGTGCCAATGAATTTACCTCTGTTTGTCCCAAAACAGGTCAGCCGGATTTTGGCGTGATCACAATTTCTTACGTAGCTAATAAAAAATGCGTCGAGCTCAAATCACTGAAATATTACTTACAATCGTTTCGAAATGAAGGTATATTTTATGAAAATGTAACCAACAGGATTCTGGATGACCTTGTTGGTTTATTAAAGCCTAAATGGATGGAAATAAAAGGTGAGTTTTCCGTAAGAGGCGGAGTTAACTCAACTATTATTGCCCGTCACGGAAAATTAAAAGATGAAAACACTTGATAGAATTAATCTGGAAAAACTTATTGGTATCCTGAAGCAGGATGGATATAATGTAATAGGCCCTGTTGTTAAAGATGGTGCGGTTTTATACGATGAGATTGACAGTATCAAAGATCTTCCTGAAGGTTGGGTAGATGAACAGGAGGCGGGCTATTACCGCCTTAATAAAACAAACGATAAATCACTTTTCTCTTATGTAGTTGGTCCACAATCATGGAAAAAATTTCTGTTTCCGCAAAGGCTAAAACTATGGAAAGCTAAACGCGAGGGCAAGAGCATAGTTATAGATGATACCAAAGATTATGCTCCTAAGTACGCTTTTATAGGTGTACGTTCATGCGAACTGAATTCGATATTTATCCAGGATAAAGTTTTTAACAACGGAACGTTTGCGGATAGTTACTACAACAATATCAGGGATAGAATATTTATTGTTTCAGTTAACTGCAACAGGTCTGCCGGAACATGTTTCTGCGTTTCAATGAAAACCGGACCCAAAGCCAAAAGCGGATTTGATATTTCTTTAACAGAAGTAATAAATAATGATGAACATTATTTTGTTATGGAAGAAGGAAGTGAAAAGGGTTCTGAAATAGCCGCAATGCTGGAGGCAAATGAAGCTTCAGAAGAACAGGTTAAAGCTGCGTATGATGCGGTTAAAAATGCTGAACTGCACATGCAGCGCACCATGAATAACGCCGGCATTAAGAAATTATTATATCATAACCACGATCATCCTATTTGGGCGCAAATTGCATCAAGATGCCTTACCTGCGCAAACTGCACTATGGTTTGCCCAACATGTTTCTGCTCTAATATAGAAGATGTGACTGACCTGAAAGGCGAGAATACTGAACGGTGGCGCAGGTGGGATTCATGTTTCAGCCTTGATTACTCCAAAGTCACCGGGGGAAATTTCAGGACCTCAGGTAAAGCCAGGTACAGGCAGTGGATAACACATAAGCTTGCATCATGGGAAGATCAATTTGGCACTTCCGGCTGTGTTGGCTGCGGAAGGTGTATAACCTGGTGCCCCGTTGGAATTGATATTACCGAAGAAATAGAAAATATCAGGAATTCACCGAATACTATACATAAATAAACTAAATTTATAATTTTAACAGAAAAAACATGGAAGACCTTTCAGGAATTTTAAGAAATCATCCATTCATGAAGGACCTTGATGAGAATTATCTAAAGCAGATAACAGGCTGCGCCTCTAATGTTCTATATCACGAAGATGAAGTGATGTTCAAAGAAGGCGATAAGGCTGAGAAATTTTATCTTATCCGTTCCGGCAAGGTTGCGCTGGAAATTAACGGCAGGGATAAGGGAAACCTGAGGATCTTAACTATTGGTCCCGGCCAGATACTTGGCTGGTCATGGATCGTTTCTCCGTACAAATGGCACTTTGAAGCCCATGCACTTGAAGAAGTGAGGGCTATAGCGCTTGATGGTGAGTGCCTGAGGAACAAATGTGAGGATGACCCTAAAATGGGTTATGAGATGCTCAAAAGATTTGCTCACATTCTTGAGCAAAGACTGCAATCAACAAGAATGCAGCTTCTGGATGTATATAAACGTGTTTAAAATTTTCTACTAAGATGACAGAGAATAAATCAGGATTAAGAAAAGTTGATCCGATGATACCCGAAACCGTAAAGGTTAAAAAGATTTTTTGGGAAACGGAAGATGTCTTCACAATGGAGCTTGTTCACGAAAGTGAAGAAAAAAGGGAGTTTAATTTCAAACCCGGGCAGTTCAACATGCTGTATGCATTCGGGGTTGGCGAGTCTGCGATCTCTATCAGTTCAGATTCATCCAAAAAAGGCTCTTTGCTTCATACAATTCATAAAGTCGGATATGTTACAAATGAACTTTCAAAGCTGAAAAGAGGGGATACTCTCGGGCTTCGCGGACCGTTTGGTTCAAGCTGGCCGCTGGAAGACGCCAAAGGAAAAGATATATGTATTATTGTGGGCGGAATTGGCTTAGCGCCGCTGAGACCTGCAATCTACCATATACTGAAGCACAGAAAGCAATACGGCAAACTGACCCTGTATTATGGTGCCAGAACTCCAAGGGATATTTTGTATCCCGTTGAGCTTGAAAACTGGAAAAAGAAATATGACATACAGCTGGAAGTAACAGTTGACAGAGCTGATAGTACCTGGCGCGGTCATATCGGGGTAGTTACGGCGCTTATGAATTATGTTAAACTTGTGCCCGAAAAAACCAGGGCTATGGTTTGCGGTCCCGAGATCATGATGAAGTATGCTGTTGATGAACTCATCAAACACGGCATGAGTGAAAAAGAGATTTATGTTTCGCTTGAAAGGAATATGAAATGCGCTCTTGGTTTTTGCGGGCACTGCCAGTATGGACCAAGTTTTGTATGCAAAGATGGACCGGTTTTCAGTTTTAGTAAAGTAACGGATATTTTTGAGATTAAGGAGCTATAATATAATGGCAAATAAGAAACCCAAACTTGCTGTATTTAAAATGTCTTCTTGCGATGGCTGCCAGCTATCGCTGCTTGATGCCGAGGACGAGCTGCTGGACGTATTGGGCGGAGTTGAACTTGCATACTTTCCGGAAGCTTCAAGTAAAATGATGCACGGACCGTATGATATAGGTCTTGTGGAAGGAAGTATTACCACACCAAGAAATGTTGAAGAAATACGGCAGATAAGAAAAGAATGTAAAGTGTTAATAACCATTGGTGCATGCGCAACTGCCGGCGGTATACAGGCTTTAAGGAACTGGAAGGATACAAGGGAATTTACCAAGATCGTATATGCTTTCCCGGAATATATTTCCACTCTCGATAGATCAATGCCGGTAAGCTCATATGTTCATGTTGATTATGAATTACGCGGATGTCCCATTAACAAGTACCAGCTCATCGAAGTTCTGAACGCATTTCTGAACAGAAGAAAACCGAATATCCCTTCATACAGTGTTTGCATTGATTGCAAGCTTAAGAGCAATGTTTGCGTTATGACTGCTCATAATCAAATGTGTCTTGGACCTGTAACTCACTCAGGCTGCAATGCTCTTTGCCCAACATACAACAGGGGCTGCTTTGGATGTTACGGACCCATGGATTCGGCTAATACGGCAACTCTTTCAAACATGTTCAAACAAATGGGCTACGGTAAGTTTGATATAATGAATATTTTCCGCAGCTACAATGGTTACGCAGAAGCCTTTAGAAAAGAAAGTGAAGCAAATGAAAAATAAAACTATAAAAGTAGATTATATAGCGCGAGTCGAAGGAGAAGGTGCGCTTTTTCTGAAGATTAAGAATAATGAAGTTGCTGATGTTCAGCTCAGGATCTTTGAACCCCCGCGCTTCTTTGAGGCATTCTTAAGAGGCAGACCGTTCAGCGAAGCGCCGGATATTACTGCCAGGATTTGCGGGATATGCCCGGTTGCTTACCAGATGTCCGCAGTTCAGGCCATGGAAAATGCTTTTGATGTCACTGTCTCGCAGGAAGTAAAAGATCTCAGAAGACTTCTTTATTGCGGTGAATGGATAGAGAGCCATACTTTGCATATGTATATGCTGCATGCCCCGGATTTTTTAGGGTATGATGACGTAGTTCATATGGCAAAAGATCACCCAGATGTTGTAAAAAAAGCACTTCGACTTAAAAAGATCGGTAACGATATTATGAACCTTGTTGGCGGAAGAGAAATTCATCCGATAAATGTCAGGGTCGGAGGATTCTATAAAGTACCAACCCGCAAAGAACTGATGAGCATGTACGATAATATCTGCTGGGCACGAGATGCCGCGGTTGAAACCGCAAGATTTGCCGCAACACTTAACTTCCCTGAATTTTACCAGGATTATGAATGCGTTTCGTTAGTTCACCCCGATGAATATCCTTTCAATGAAGGCAGGATCGTATCTAACAAAGGAATTGATATTCTGCCCGAACAATACGATTTTCATTTCAGGGAAGAGCATGTAGAACACTCTCATGCACTACACTCAAGAATAAGAGAGCGTGATAACTATTTGGTAGGACCAATAGCAAGGTATAACCTGAATTACGAGAGGTTAACACCGCTTTGCAAAGATATTGCTTCAGAAATTGGTCTTGGCAAAACATGTTTTAATCCTTTTATGAGCATTAAAGTAAGGAGTATAGAAACCATATATTCCTGTGAAGAAGCATTGAGAATCATCGATAATTACCGTATGCCTGATAGCCCTGCTGTTGAAGTGGAGCCATCAGAAGCTACCGGGTACGCATGCACAGAAGCACCAAGAGGTATGATATATCACAGGTACAGGGTTAACTCTGAAGGTTTGATAGAGGATGCGAAAATAGTTCCTCCTACATCGCAGAACCAGAAGACAATTGAATCTGACCTGAGAAATTTCCTCCCGACTATTATTGACCTTTCTGAAAAAGAAATGGTGTGGAAATGCGAACAGGCGATAAGGAATTATGATCCCTGTATTTCATGTGCTACCCACTATTTAAAGCTGTATGTAGAACGAGAGTAGTTTAGTTTGTGTTTTTAGTTTTAACGGAAAAAAGCCGTGTAGCCGGTTCTGACTGGTTGAAAAGATAAGTCTGAAAGTGGTATCAGAAATTGAAAAAGAAGAATATCCTTGTTGCAGGAATTGGAAATAGTTTCAGGTGTGATGACAGGGCAGGTTTACTTGTAGTTGATTTTATAGCTGATGCGATAAAATACACACCGTTTGATGCCTTAATTGAATTGAAAAAACTCTCCGGTGAAGGAGCAGAGCTTATTCACGAGTGGGAAGGGTATGACAGTGTATACCTTGTTGATGCTTCACAGCCTTTTGGCACCCCCGGAAAACTGACCAGAATAGATACCCGCACATCGCAGTTAAAACAGGATTATTTTCATTATTCATCTCATAATTTCAGCCTGGCTGAAGCAGTTGAGCTATCCAGGCAGCTGGGAAGTTTGCCGGATAAACTGGTTGTTTTTGCCATCGAGGGTATTAACTTCAGTACCGGCTTAAATGTCACATTTGAAGTCGAAATATCCTGTATGGATGCTGCCCGAAAAATACTTGATGAGATAATTTATATTCCTGAAAAAGCAGATGCTTGATAATTACGGTAAAAAATGTTTTTTTTGTTTGTTGATCTTTTCTAATATTATAATTCGTTTCATATAAAATATACTAATATGTTAATTAAGAAAGTTGCGTTACCTTCAGATGATAACCGCTGGAAATTGATAAATGCTACAATGAAGCGTCATGGCTACCAGCCTAATTCATTAATAGAAACATTGCACACAGTGCAGGAAACGTTTGGTTATCTTGATGAAGTTTCTTTAAAATTTGTTGCGTTTACGCTTAAGGTTCCCTTAAGTTCTGTTTACGGAGTGGCAACGTTTTATAATTTTTTTAATTTAAAACCACAGGGAAAACATACCTGTGTCGTTTGTCTGGGTACAGCATGTTACATTAAAGGCACAAATGTAATTGCCGAAGAGATAAAGAAAGAATTTAAAATATCCATGGGTAAAACCACCGAAAGCGGAAACCTTTCACTTCTATCAGCCAGGTGCCTTGGCGCATGCGGTATTGCCCCGGCTGTTGTTATTGACGGCGAAGTTCACGGAAATGTATCTGTTGAACAAACTTTAGAAGTACTAAGGAGACACGAAAATGATAATTGAAGAACTAATAGAATATGCCCAAAAGCTCTATCTAAGAGAAAAAACCGGGAAGCATGAAGTTAAAGTATGCTCTGCGGCAGGATGTCTCTCGCTGAAAAGCGAAGCTGTGGCGGATGAGTTAAGAAAAAAGATTGCTGAACTTGGGATCGAAGATGAACTATCCGTTAAGCCCGTAGGCTGTCTTGGTCTATGCAGTAAAGGTCCGCTTGTAACCATCGATTCTGGCAACAGGGTTTACCAGAATATTAAACCTGAAGACGCTAATCTGATAATAGAAAAAGCAAAAGCAGAACCGCAAGCTGAAACCGATACGTTCTTTACAAGACAGCAGAAAATTGTGCTTGAAAACAGCGGGCAGGTTGACCCGGAGAAGATTCACGACTATATTTTACGGGACGGTTACAAAGCGCTTCATGATGTCCTTGAAATGACTCAGCAGGAAGTAATTGATGAAGTTACCATCAGCGGGTTAAGGGGCAGGGGCGGTGCCGGTTACCCGACTGGTTTAAAATGGAGCACAGTTGCCAAAACAGGAAACATCAAGAAGTATATTATTTGCAATGCAGATGAAGGCGATCCGGGCGCTTTTATGGATAGAAGCCTTCTCGAAGGAGATCCGCACAGGGTACTTGAAGGAATGGCAATTGCGGCTTATGCAGTTGGAGCTGACGAAGGATATGTTTACTGCCGCGCTGAGTATCCGCTTGCAATAAAGCGGCTTAAGAATGCCATCAAACAGGCCGAGCGTGCCGGTGTTTTAGGAAAAAATATTTTTGGAACAACATTTTCTTTTACAATAGATCTCAGGATCGGCGCGGGTGCATTTGTTTGCGGTGAAGAAACGGCGCTGATCGCTTCAATTGAAGGCAAGCGCGGACAGCCAAGACCAAGACCCCCGTATCCTGCAGAAGTTGGATTATGGGGCTCGCCAACACTGATAAATAATGTTGAAACTTATGGTAACATTGCCCCAATTCTGCGAAATGGCGGCGAGTGGTATGCGGCAATTGGCACAGAAAAAAGCAAAGGAACAAAAGTATTTGCACTGGCAGGTAAAATTGTTAATACCGGTTTAATTGAAATTCCGATGGGAATAACGATCCGCGAAGTTATCTATGATATTGGCGGCGGTATTCCGGACGGGAAAAAATTTAAAGCAGTTCAAACAGGCGGCCCATCCGGCGGATGTATACCTGAGCAATTTCTTGATAAACCGATTGATTATGAATCATTAAGCGAGCTTGGATCCATTATGGGTTCAGGCGGAATGATCATAATGGATGAGACTTCATGTATGGTTGATGTTGCCAAGTATTTCCTCGATTTTACAAAGGATGAATCCTGCGGCAAGTGTGTACCATGCAGAGTAGGCACAGTTCAGCTTTATAATATTCTGGATAGAATTACAAAAGGAATGGGTACAATGGAAGATCTTGATGAGCTTGATGACCTGTGCGACCTGGTTAAAAATACCAGTCTTTGCGGTTTAGGTCAGGCAGCTCCCAACCCTGTATTGAGTACAATACAGTACTTCAGGGATGAATACATTGCGCATATTGTTGATAAAAAATGTCCTGCAGGTGTATGTAAGTTTCATGCACATGCAGAAAGCAGGAAAAGTGAGGTAACAGCATAATGGTATCAACCGGAAAAAAAGTTAAAACATTTATAATTGACGGCAAAGATGTAAGCGGCACCGAAGACCAGACCGTTATTGAGGTTTGCAGGGAAAATAATATCGAGATCCCGACTTTATGTCACCTTGAAGGCTTGGTGGAAGTAGGAGCCTGCAGGCTTTGCCTTGTGGAAATAAAAGGCTCTAATAAACTGCTGCCTGCGTGCGTTACCAAAGTACGTGAAGGCCTGGAAGTAATTACAGCAAGCGAACGGCTGAAAAAATACAGGGTGAAAATACTTGAACTTTTCTTCTCTGAAAGAAATCATGTTTGCTCTGTTTGCGTATCAAACGGTATTTGCGAACTGCAGAATCTAGCGCAGAAGCTTGGGATGACACATGTTCATTACCCGTACCTCTTTCCGAAGTTCGATGTAGACGCCTCTCACGAGAGATTTGTGCTTGATAATAACCGATGCATTTTATGTACAAGATGTGTGCGGGTTTGTGATGAAATTGAAGGAGCGCATACATGGGATATTATGGGCAGGGGAATAGAATCGATGGTTATCACCGACCTGAACAAACCGTGGGGTGAATCTGATTCATGCACAAGCTGCGGAAAGTGTGTAGCAGTATGTCCCACCGGAGCGCTTGTGGAAAAATATAAGAACGCTGTTGATAAATCATTTATGTATAAAAAAGATAAGCTGAAATTCCTTCCTTATCTTACTACTATGAGAGAGGTGAAAAATGAGCAAAGTTAGTGAAGATATTGCGTTAAATACAGGTAGTGATACCAATTCCGCCAAAGTAAAGGCTGCTACAGTATGGCTTGACGGGTGCTCCGGTTGTCATATGTCATTTCTTGATATGGATGAACGCATTGTGGAGCTTCTTGAAAAGATCGATTTGTTGTACTCTCCGCTTGTTGATCATAAAGAATTCCCGGATATGGTGGATGTGACTCTGGTTGAAGGCGCGGTAAGCAGCCACGAAGATCTTGAGAAGATAAGAAAAGTTCGCGCACACACAAAGATTCTTGTATCACTGGGTGATTGCGCCATAACAGCCAATGTTCCTTCCATGCGGAATCCATTTGGAGTTGAAGCTATTATGAAACACGCTTACATTGATACTGCTGTAACCAAGCATGTGATCCCGAATGAAGTAGTGCCCGAGCTCTTTGAGTATTCAAGGCCTGTGCATAACTTTGTAAAAGTAGATCTTTTCCTCCAGGGATGTCCGCCTCCGGCTGATGCTATCCATTTCCTGCTGACTGAATTGCTTGAAGGCAGGATGCCGGATCTGACGAAAGTCTCGAGGCTGGGAAAATAAATATAAATTGATAAAATAATTCCGATCATAAATTAAAATGTCCAGAACAATAACTATAGATCCCGTCACAAGGATAGAAGGTCACTCAAAAATATCAATTCATCTTGATGATGAAGGTAAGGTTAACGATGCAAGATTTCACGTAACCCAGTTTCGCGGGTTTGAAAAATTCTGCGAAGGAAGGCCGTTCTACGAGATGCCTTCCCTGATGGCACGCACCTGCGGTATATGTCCCGTAAGTCATTTGGTTGCAGGCGCAAAAGCCTGCGATGATATACTGGCAGTCAGGTTACCCGATGCCGCTATAATGCTCAGAAAGATCATGAATCTTTCGCAGATCATTCAGTCGCATGCTCTAAGCTTTTTCTATCTTTCCTCGCCGGATATTCTCCTTGGACTTGATTCTCCTGTTCAGGATAGAAACCTCGGGGGAATAGTAAAAGCGAACCCGGAGCTTGCAAGGAACGGTATTTTACTCCGGAAATTCGGACAGAAGATAATTGAATTACTTGGCGGAAAACGCATTCATCCTTCATGGGTTATCGCCGGCGGCGTAAGTGCAAAACTTACTGAAGAACAAAGGAAGACCATGCTTGGCTGGATACCCGAGGCATTAAAAGCTATTCAGTGGACGCTTGATACGGTTAAACCCCTGTTAGAGAATTTCCGTGAAGAGATGAGAACATTCGGAAACTTCCCTTCGCTGTTTATGGGTCTTGTAAATGAAAATAACGAACTTGAGCATTACAGCGGCAAGTTAAGAATTGTTGACAGTGTTGGAAACATAATTGCAGATAAACTTGACCCGCAGAAATATTTTGAATATATAGAAGAAAAAGTTGAACCATGGACTTTTATGAAGTTCCCTTATTACAAACCGCTGGGTCCTGACCAGGGATCTTATAGAGTAGGGCCTCTTGCAAGGCTGAACATTATTGATAGATGCGGTACACCGCTTGCTGACCAGGAATGGGCTGAATTCAGGGATCTTGAACGCGGTGCTGTTCTGAGTTCCTTCCACTATCATTTTGCACGACTCATTGAGATTCTTTACGGAATTGAAAAAATAAAAATGCTGCTTGATGACGAAAAGATACTAAGCACTCACTTCCGTGCGTATGCTGAACCAAATAACTTTGAAGGTGTTGGAGTAAGTGAAGCGCCCAGGGGTACTTTGATACACCATTATAAAATTAATGAGCAGGGTTTGATAACTTGGGCAAATATGATAATTGCCACAGGTCATAATAACCAGGCAATGAATAAAGGAATTCTGCAGGCAGCAAAACATTTTATCAAGCATGATAAGCTGACAGAAGGAATGACAAACCGCGTGGAAGCTGTTATAAGATGTTACGATCCATGCCTGAGCTGCTCAACACATGCTGTTGGGAAAATGCCTATGAAAATACAGCTTGTTAACAGCAGTAATGAAATTATAGATGAGCTTGTTAAGAACTAATCTGTACAAAAATGAGTAAGATCCTGGTTATAGGATATGGAAACTCACTTGCCGGTGATGATGCGATTGGCTTTTATGCCGTGCAGAAACTTGTTGGCTCCGAGTTGCCCGGAAATGTTACCTTAAAGTATATCCACCAGTTTATGCCGGAGCACGCCGAAGATATTACTGAGTATGACCTTCTGATATGTATAGATGCGGAGGTTTCCAGTGGTTTTGGTGAACTTAAATGCAGAAAGTTAAACGTTGATGAAATGCGTGATACCGGCACTGCAGCCCATGATTATACGCTGGAATCTATTCTGTTTTTGGCAAATCAATTATACGGGAAGATCCCTGAAGTATATTTGATCACTGTCAGCGGCAAAAGCTTCCTAACAAGCGATAGGCTGAGCCCCGAAGTTGAAAAGAGGATACCGGATGTGATTGATAATGTTTTTTCTATAATCAACAGGAAAAAACATTTGCTGGATCTACCCGTAATCATGTGATGAAAAATTTCTGTGCTTTTTTTACCTGAATAGTATATTATATTTGATGGTGAATAAAAAGTATTTTTCATAAAATACAGAGTTAATTTACATATTCACTTTATAAGTTACTTGTTATTTTTTGCAGAATTAACTTAATCCTCTGGCTTTTACTTTGGAATATGGACCGGGTAAAAAGGTTATCCTGTTAATGCAGCTTCAGGAATAAAACCGGCAAAAACCTATCACTTCAAAGGCTCAATCCTGCCCTGGATCTAAACCGGATCCTGATAATCCTATTGTACTAATTTAACTAATATACTTCAGTCTGTCTGATTTTATTCTGCAAATTGTTTCAATCTGTAAAACATCACAATTGTGGTATTCTGACTGAAGCGTTTTGAAAATAATATCGCGTTTAGTTTCAGTTATCTAGGAGAAAAATAAATTTAAAGGAGAGTTCTGCACTATGGATAAAACCGTATTTGCTGAGTCCTTTGCTCTGGATAATGCAGCTAAAGATATTGTTGAGATACGCAGACGAATAAAGTATGAAGGAGAACTAGACAAGAGTTTCAGAGATAAGATAGCTAAATCAGCTCACGGTGAAAAACTTTATGGCTGTATTCAATGCGGCACCTGCAGTGCGGCATGTCCGGTTAGCCATTACATGGATTATACACCAAGAAAAATAATCCAGATGGTGCGCGAAGGATTCAAAGAAGAAGTACTAACATCCTCAACAGTTTGGTTATGTGCATCATGTTATGCGTGTACAGTTGAGTGTCCCAAAGGAATAAAAATTACCGATGTGATGTATGCACTGAAAAGAGAGTCCATCTTAGGTAATTATTATCCTAAAAAATCCCCTGCTTCTATTCTAGCTAATAATTTCTTTAACCAGGTCTTAAACAACGGCAGGAACAGTGAAGGTCCTTTGCTGATAAAAATGTATCTCAAAACAAACCCGTTCATGCTGTTCAAGAACATGGCACTGGGTTTCAAACTATGGATGAGAGGCAGAATTTCACTAAAGACCGAAAAGATTAAAGACAGGAAAGCTTTGAAGAAACTTCTGCAAAGCGTAGAAGATAAAACTAATTATAAAGCTAAAGTTAATTCCTCAGCATTGAAGGAGGCATCTGCCGTATGAAATATATATATTATCCCGGATGCTCTCTAAAAAGCACGGGAAAACTTTACGAAGAATCACTGCTTGCGGTCTTTGATGCGCTTGATATTGAATATGAAGAGCTAAAGGACTGGAATTGCTGCGGTGCGACTGCATATATGGCAGTTGATGAAAAGAAAGCCTTTGTGCTAGCCGCCAGGAATATTGCTCTTGCCGAACAGCAATTCAAAGACGTGGAAGAAGTTAATATTGTAGCGCCATGCAGTGCCTGTTATATGATACTGCTTAAAACCCAGAAATTCCTTGAAGATAACCCTGAAGATATGGCTGTTATTAAAGCAGCACTTAAGGAATCAGGGCTGGATTACAGCGCAAAAGCCAAAATACGCCACCCGATTGATGTATTTGTTAATGATATCGGCGAGCAGGAAATTACAAAACGTATAACCAAACCATTAAAAGGTATCAGGGTCGCATCTTACTACGGATGCCAGACTGTGAGACCATACTCAACATTTGATGACCAGAGAAATCCTGTAACTATGGATAAGCTGTTTAAAGCAGCCGGCGCTGAAGTTGTTGACTGGTCAATGAAAACGCGCTGCTGCGGTGCTAGCTTAACCGGAACCATTCAGGAAGTTGCTCTCCCGTTAAGTTATGTTATACTGCATGAAGCGAAGAAAAGAAGAGCTGATGTTGTTACAACTGCCTGCTCTTTGTGCCAGTTCAATCTTGAGTGCTACCAGACGGATATTGATAAAAAATTTAAAACTGATACTAAAATTGATGTTATCTATTTTACACAGCTCCTGGGGCTGGCACTTGGTTTAGAACCCAAAAAGCTGGGCATAAACCGTCTATTTGCCAAACCCGAAAATCTTTACAGAATAATGGAAGGAGGTAAGCCGGTATATGTTTAATACTAACGGTAATGGTGCTCCAAAGATCGGATTCTATGTCTGTCATTGCGGACATAATATCGCTTCTATGGTTGATGTTGAAGAAGTTCAGAAATTTGCATCAACGCTGCCCGGAGTAAAAGTATCACGTGATTATAAATATATGTGTTCTGATCCCGGACAGGAATTGATACAGAAAGATATCAAAGAGCTTGGTCTCAACAGGATCGTTGTCGCATCCTGCTCACCGCTTTTACATGAACATACCTTCCGTGTAGCTGCCGAAAAGGCAGGACTTAATCCTTATTATTTCCATATGGTAAATATCCGGGAAAGCGTATCCTGGGTTCATACTGATAAACTTTCAGCAACGCAAAAAGCCAAGGCTTTAACCCGTGCTGCAATTCAAAGGGTATTTTTCCATAAACCACTTGAAAAGAAATCAGTTCCGGTAAATCCGGATGTATTAATAGTAGGAGGCGGTATCGCCGGCATTACTGCCGCGCTGACTATCGCTAATGCAGGCAAGCATGTTTACCTGGTTGAGCGCGAGCCAACCATTGGCGGGCATATGGCAATGTTCGATAAAACATTTCCTACGCTTGATTGCGCCGCCTGTATTTTAACGCCAAAGATGTCCGCAGTTAAATCGCATCCAAATATAACGCTGTGGACATATTCGGAAGTTGAAAAAGTAGAAGGATTTGTTGGCAATTATAAAGTTAACATTAAACGCAAACCGCGTTATGTTATAGAAGAGCTTTGCGTTGGATGTATGGAGTGTATTGATGCATGCATATATAAAGAAGCAAAGTATCCCGATGAATTCAACCAGAAATTAAGTAAACGTAAACCGATATATATTCCTTTCCCGCAGGCAACACCCCAGGTCGTATTGTTCGATCCTGAAACATGCATTGATTTCAAGAGCCACAGGTGCAAAAAAACCTGTATTGAAGCATGTGACAGAGAAGCAATTGACCTGAAACAGGTACCTGAATATAAAGAAATAAATGTAGGTACAGTAATACTTACAACCGGTTTCAAACCATACGATGCAGAACTTTCACCGCAGTACGGTTATGGTAAATATCCAAATGTTTACACTTCTTTAGAAATTGAAAGACTGGTAAATGCTTCCGGACCAACTTCCGGGGAAGTTGTTACAAAAGATGGCAAAAAGCCAAAATCAGTGGGTATTATTCACTGTGTTGGCTCCCGCGACCAGAAAGCGCATAAATGGTGCTCAAAGGTTTGCTGTATGTACTCATTAAAACTTGCCCACTTGATAAAAGAACACACTGGGGCTGAGGTCTATAACTTCTATATAGATATGCGCACACCCGGCAAAGGATATGATGAATTTTATGAAAAGATAATGACTGAAGGTGTTCATTTTGTACGTGGCCGCGTATCTGAAGTGACTGACTGGGCGCTGGTTCCTGAGGAAGAGAACAAGCTTACTATCAGAGTAGAAGATACTCTAATTGGCGTTGTACGAAGAGTGCCTGTTGATATGGTTGTTTTGGCAGTGGGACTTGAACCGCGCGTTGATGCCGGTGATATAAGACGTATGTTCAATATATCATGCTCAAACGAAGGCTGGTTCCTTGAAAGACATCCGAAACTTGCACCTGTAAGTACATTTACAGATGGTATTTTTATAGCCGGCGCATGCCAGGGACCTAAAGATATCCCTGATTCAGTTGCGCAGGCAGGTGCCGCTGCAGCTGAAGTGCTTTCACTGATAAGCGCAGGCAGTATTGAGCTTGAACCCAATACAGCAAGTATCAGCGAAAAATTCTGTTCAGGCTGTAAATCATGCATCCCGATTTGTCCATACTCGGCAATTTCGTTTAATGATAGTACTTTGAAAGCAGTTATAAATGAAGCGTTATGCAAGGGCTGCGGTACATGTGTAGCGGCCTGTCCGTCAGGCTCAATTATACAGAATCTGTTCGAAGATGATCAGATATTCAGTGAAATTGACGGATTGTTAAAATTTGCAGATATTGAACTCGAAGAAACGGAGGCTGAACATGCCTGAAAAAAATTATGAACCCAGAATAGTCGCATTCTTCTGCAACTGGTGTACATACACAGCTGCGGATCTTGCCGGCGTTTCACGTCTTAAATACGCACCTAATGTTAAGGTAATAAGAATAATGTGTTCCGGCAGGGTCGACCCGCAGTTCATACTGCAGGCATTTTCCAGCGGAGCAGATGGTGTGCTCATTGGCGGCTGTCACCCAGGTGATTGCCATTATTCCGAAGGCAATTATAAAATGCTCAGGAGGTTCCGGCTGCTGAAACGTATGCTGCACTCCCTTGGTATTGATGATGAAAGATTCAGGCTTGAGTGGATATCAGCTTCAGAAGGTGAAAAAGTTAAAACAGTAATTAATGATATGGTTGAAAAGCTGAAAGTTCTGGGTCCTCTTTCAATTCCGAAACAGATAAATATTCTGGATGAAGAATTGAAGGAAATAACTGAAGAACACGCAGAAACGTTAACCGGCAGAGAGGAGTTAAATCATGTCTGATAAACCTAAACTTGCGTTTTACTGGTGCGCCTCCTGCGGAGGCTGTGAAGAATCAGTGGTTGATCTTGCCGAAGATATCTTAATGGTAGCAGGAGCTGTGGATATTATTTTCTGGCCTGTTGCTATGGACTTTAAAAAGAATGATGTTGAGGCAATGGAAGACGGTTCCATTTTCGCGGCAATGATAAACGGAGCTATCCGTACATCAGAGCAGGAAGAAATGGCGCGCCTGATAAGAAGAAAAAGCAAAGTTGTTATTGCTTACGGTTCATGTGCGCATATGGGGGGAATTCCTTCACTTGCCAATGAATTCACGCGCTCGCAAATTATGGAGTATATGTACCAGGAGGCGCCTTCAGTGGTGAACCCTGAAAAAACAAGACCGATGTTAAGCTTTAAACATAATTCTCAGAATGTAACGCTGCCTGAAATACGGAATCTTGTGCGTACGCTTGACCAGGTTATTGATGTTGATTACTATTTGCCTGGATGTCCGCCAACACCAAAGCTTTTAAAGCAGGCTGTCTTAACACTGCTCTCTGGTGAGTTTCCACCGAAAGGAACAGTGCTTTCACCTGATGAAGCATTGTGTGAAGAATGTCCGCGTAAGGAATCAAAACCATCGGACCTTTCTTTCACTCACTTTTACAGACCGCATGAAATACTAATTGATAAAACCAAGTGCCTTCTTTCGCAGGGTGTGGTTTGTATGGGTCCATCAACCCGTGCGGGATGCGAAGCGTTATGCATCAGCGGCAATATGCCCTGCAGCGGATGCTTTGGTCCGACATCAAGGGTAAGAGACCAGGGAGCGAAGATGCTTTCTTCGCTTTGTTCAAATATTTCTGAAAATGATGAAGCAGGGATTGATAAAATTCTCGATGGCATTCCCGATCCTGTTGGTACTTTCTACAGGTACGGACTTGCAACTTCTCTTCTCAGGAAAAAAATCACGGAGGATGTGTAATGGAAACTATAATTAAGGAAAAATGGAATGA
>CAZQYL010000026.1:0-16334 GCA_964597425.1 uncultured Ignavibacteriales bacterium
CATTGTTTCCATGCTGACCCGATGAATACGGCGGATGATGAAAATACACAATTTTGAACCTGGCGTTTGACTGAGAAAGCCGGGATTTGAGCCATAAAGCCTGGGTGGAATGCTGCAAAATTCCGTCAGGTTCATTAGGGTCACTATCTATAACAAAGAAATGACAATTACCCTTAATAAAATCATAATATCTTTCATTGCCGGGAAGTGTAAAAAAATTGAGGTATGCACTTGCTGAATCAGAATACCAGTCGTGGTTACCGAGAGAAGGGAAAAATTTGTTAAAAGGGGCTTCATTGCCAAAAACACCAAAATACGGTCTTATATAGTCATGGTAAAACTGACCTATATTAGAATCTATTGTTGAATCTGCGCCAAATTCATAATTGTTATCACCAAGGGTTATAATAAATTCAGGATTCCACCCATGTACCATCTGTGAAACGAGCGCTTCACCTTCGGTGTACCACCTACCATAGTCTCCAATTGCGGCAAACCTTGTAACAGGCTGTGCAAAAACTGAACTAAACGATAAAACAATAAGACAATAAATTACGCAGCGGAATTGTTTCATACTCACAATATAATATATAAATATCAAAAGTTAAATAACCCGTAAAAAAAGCCTGTTCAGCAGAACTGAACAGGCTTTATAAAAATCATTTTATCTTTTATTTAACCAGTATCATTTTTTTTGTCGCAGTAAATCCATCAGTATTAAGTTTATAGAAGTATACACCGCTTGGAAGCGCTGAAGCATCCATTGTTACTTCGTACCCGCCGGCCGTTAACTCATTATCAACAAGATTCCGGACCAATTCGCCTTTAGAATCGAAAATAGATAATGTTACGTAACCATCTGTTGGCAGATCAAATTTGATATTAGTCTGCGGGTTAAACGGATTAGGATAATTCTGGCTCAGTGAATACGCAGCAGGAATGTTATTACCAGTTTGCGATATGCCAACTGTTAATTTCCAGTTTGCAATATTATTTACAGCCACTCCGCCAGCAGTAGTAAAAGTACCCCCTGTAATAATATCACCCAGGTAGCTTGCAATTGCCTTAACTTTCGGAGAGCTTCCGCCGATACCTGTACCTAAAGCCGTCCAGGATGTACCATTATAAACTGCGATCTTATTTGCCGGCTGAAAATCAGCAAAGTCAAATTCACCGCCTGCATACAAATTGGTACCCAATGAATGAAGCGCGTTCACACCACCGCTAAACCCGAAACCTACATTTGACCAGCTTGTACCGTTCCATCTTGCGATCCTGTTGGTTGTGGATCCGCCAATAGTAGTAAATGTTCCGCCTGCGTATAACGAGCTGTTAAACACTCGTAAACAATTTACTGCACCGTCATCAAGTCCAACCCCGACACTTACCCAGTTTGAACCTGAAAGTCTGGCGATCCTGCTTACAGGAACACCATCTGAAATAGTGAAACTGCCGGCTGCATAGAGTACGCTGTTATACTGAACCAGTGCATTAACATTACCGTTAAATCCTGCTCCAACTGGTTCCCAAATAGTCTGCCATTTTGCGATCCTTAACATACTAAGGCCGTTAACCGTAGTAAAATTACCTCCTGCAATCAGGTTGGTACCTGATACACCAAGAGCCATAACATTGCCGTTAAATACTCCGTTTGTTGAACTCCATGAACTGCCGTTCCATATAGCAACTTTATTGCAGTTAACACCACCTGCAGAGGTGAATCTTCCGCCTGCAACTAATGTACCATTAAATATGGTAAGACAAAAAACTGAATCATTTGTTCCTAAACCAAGCGGAAGCCATGTTGTGCCGTTCCACCTGGCAATGTTATTAACAAGCTGACCGCCTGCCACAGCAAAATATCCCGCTGCAACGATCTCGCTGTTATAAACAATTACTGCATTTACTGTTCCTCCGGTTCCGGTGCCCATTTGCTGCCAAACCTGAGACTGAAGATTGATATTTAGCGTAAGGATCATAAGGATGCTAAATAGAAAGCTACTAAAATTCAAATATGTAAATTTTTTCATTTTGCTATCCCTTGTTTAAGTGATTTTTCAAAATTAAGCATAATTTTCTGAATTTCTTACACCAAAAAAAATAATTTCTTACATAAAAAATGAAACTTTATTAATGATATTTTCTTTATAAATTGTATTACTTAATTAAAAATACAGGAGGATGATTTGTCAAGAAAAGTGGTTTTAAGCCTGATTTTAGCAATTTTTGCATTTACTCTGGATTCGTTTGCATTTACAAAAGGACCCGGAGACAAAGTTGATGATTTTACGATCTCCAATTACGACGGGAAATCTTACAATCTCGCAGATGCGCTTAAGAGTTCTAACACAGGTGTGATAGTGATGTTCTGGTCAAGTGAGTGTCCGTTCGTTCAGCCTTATAATGACAGGATAAATGACTATGTAAAAGAGTATACAGAAAAAGGTTTTACCGTTTGGGCGATCAATTCAAACAATACAGAAACCACTGACGCTGTAAAAGAACATGCTCAAAACAAAGGTTATACTTTCCCAATGCTGAAAGATAATAACAATGTAGTTGCAGATATATTCGGTTCATCAAGAACACCTGAGGTATTTGTAATTAACAAAGATCAAACAGTACTTTATCACGGCAGAATTTCAGACAACAAATCCGCTGCAGAGCAGAGCTCACATGACTTGAAGAATGCTGTTGATGAAATTTCTTCAGGCAAAGATGTTACCGTGAAAGAGACCAAATCATTTGGCTGCGGAATAAAGAGAGTTGAAAAATAATAACCAATTAATGAAAACTATTACAAGCATCATAGCATTATTATTTTTAGTTTCACTTTCATATTCACAGGATGTAAAAACCATCACAAGTATTGATGAATATAAAGCAGTTATTGCCGGCTCAGAAGGCAAAGTAGTTCTTGTGAACTTTTGGGCAACATGGTGCCCGCCCTGCGTGAAGGAATTCCCTGAGCTTGTAAAGCTATATAAAGATTACAAGGATAAAGAATTCGTGTTGGTATTCATTTCGCTGGATGACAAAGCTGATTTCGATACCAAACTTCTTCCGTTCTTAAAAAAGCAGGGAGTGGATTTTACTTCATATTTTGGCAACTTCAGCAATCCTGAAGCGTTAATGACTTATGTTGATAAATCCTGGCAGGGAGAAATTCCCTACACCGGCTTTTATGATAAAGAAGGTAAACTTTCAAAAACGTTCATGGGTAACAAAACATACGAGCAGTTTGAAACAGAAGTAAAAAAATTACTGGATTAAAGTTTTAAGTATAAGCAGAAACAAAAAAGCCCGCTGCGGATAACCGAAGCGGGCTTTTGAATTTAGTTTAATATCTGCTATCCGGGCAGTTTCGCCATCTGGAACCAGAAGTCCTCAATTATTTTTACCGCCTGTGTATATTCATCAAAATCAACCGGCTTGGTAACATAACAATTTGCGTTAAGGTCATATGACTTCGTAACATGCTCTTCAGAACTTGAGCTGCTGAGCATTATTACCGGAATTTTTTTCAGTACCGGGTCATTCTTTATGCTCTCAAGAATTTCGAACCCGTTCTTCTTGGGCAGATTAATATCAAGCAGAATGATATCCGGTTTTGTTCTGTCGGCGTACTTTCCGCGGGCATAAAGATAGTTTAGTGCTTCTTCGCCATCACGGGCAACCGAGAAAGTTTTATCAATTTTACTTTCACTGAACGCCTCTTTTATCAGGCGCACGTCACCTTCGTTATCTTCAACAAGCAATACCTGCAAACTTCTTGGAATATAGTCCATTTATATATTTAAATTCATTAATACATTTCAAAAATACCAAAATTCTATACCAACAACAAGGTGAGAGAATTTGTTTCACGGAAAGAAAGAGGAAGTTAAATCGTTTCTTCAGGTAATGATCTATTCTTTATCCGGAATTGTGAAAGTGAACGTTGAACCTTTGCCCGGTTCTGACTCAACCCACAGGTGTCCGCCCAGTTTTTCAACTATTTTTTTGCAGATCGCAAGCCCGATTCCCGTTCCGGGATACTCTGAGCTGTTATGCAAACGCTGGAAAATAATAAATATCTTATCGCTGAATTCTTTATCAATACCGATACCGTTATCAGAAACCGTAAAGAGCCATTCATCTCCTGCATGTTTAGCGGAGATGTTCACAACCGGGTTCACATCGGGTTTCCTGAACTTGATTGCATTACTGATGAGGTTCTGGAATAACTGGTTAATTTGAAGTGTATTTGCCCTTACTGTCGGCAGTTCTTCAAAATTTATCTGCGCGCCGTTTTCCTTAATTGATGCTGCTAAGTTCTTAAGGTTCTGGGCTACTATCTTGTTTACATCCACATCTTCAAGCGGCGCTTCCTTGGTATTCACCCTGGAATATGCAAGAAGGTCGTTGATAAGCGTCTTCATTCTTACAACACCATCAACTGAATAATTGATAAACTCATCCGCTTCAGCGCTGATATTGCCCTTGTACCTTCTTTGCAGCAGCTGAATATAACTTGCAACCATCCTGAGCGGTTCCTGCAGGTCATGGGATGCTACATATGCGAACTGTTCAAGCTCTTTATTTGACTGGGAAAGTTTTTCAGCAAGTTGCTTCAGTTTTTCTTCGGTAGTTTTATGTTCTGTAATATTAATAAGCACACCTGCCATATGAGAGTCGCCGTTATTGCGTACCTTTATCATATGATCTTCAACCCATATGTATCTGCCATCGGATCTTCTAACTCTGAATTCAAGGTTAAGAACACCAGGAGAGCCCGCTTTATGCCAATCAATTGTCTTATCATGAATAGTTTTCC
Organism: uncultured Ignavibacteriales bacterium; assembly: GCA_964597425.1. Taxonomy (GTDB): domain Bacteria; phylum Bacteroidota; class Ignavibacteria; order Tepidaquicellales; family OLB5; genus OLB5. Next base: position 4,817 of record CAZQYL010000026.1, read on the forward strand.
AGTCACCCGGATGCGTTATGGTTCTGAAGAAATCACGGTTATTGAACAACTCGGCTTCATATCCAAGCATTTCATAAACATTTTCAGACATAAACTCTTTTCCTCCGCCGGTTTCATACAATACCACATCCTGCAGGTTCTTAAGCAATGTTGCCAGCCTGAACTGAGTTTTGCTTAATTCTTCCTGCGCCTTTTTGGATTCTGTTATATCGCGCTGTGAACCCCACATCCTTATCAGGGCATCGTTTTCTACAATACCCACAAGGTTATTCATAAATATCTTGGTTTTACCGTCTTTATCTCTTTCAAGTGATTCAATATTATCAATCTTGTAACCGTTCATTATACTTCTGCGGATGTAATCTATGTTCTTAGGCTCAGATTCAATAAGCAGTTCGCCAATTCTCGCCCCTGCAATATCGGCAGCAGCTTCATAACCGTACATCTTTGCAAAAACATCGTTGCACTCGGCAAGGTAGCCGTACCTGAATACATTTTTAACCTGCTCATCAATAGGAAGCTTGGTTGATACCGGCTCCAGGAATTCAAATCTCCAGATACCTTCAGTACTTTGTTTTACAAAAGCCCTGTACCGTTCTTCACTGTTCCTTAAAGCTTTTTCAGTCTCTTTACGTTCGGTTATATCACTGTAGATTCCATACACACCTATCTGGTTCTCTTCAAGAGTGATAGGATAAGCAAGTACAGAGACATCAACAGTACTTCCGTCTTTGCGCTTGCGTTCAGTTTCACGGTGAATGATCTCGCCTTTAAGCACGAACAGGGTCATCTGGGTAGCCTGTTCAAGCATACTTTCCGGTACAATTATATCATTCAGCGTCTTACCTTTTATCTCTTCAGCGCTGAACTGGAACATCCTTTCAAATCCTTTGTTAGCATTAAGTATTCTATCCTGGTTATCAAGTACAACAATACCTTCAGGTGAATTCTCAAATAACTGCTGGAAGTATGATTTCTGAAGAAGGATTTCCTTCTCTGCTTTCTTGCGTTCTGTAATATCCCTGTAATTGAAGACAATTGCTCCGATTGTGGGATCATTTATAAGATTATGCGCCGTAGCTTCATGCCACATCCAGTGGCCGTCATTATGTTTAAAGCGGAACTGCACATTATTTACTATTCTGCCTTCTTCTTTAAGAACGTCATTGAATAACGCCTCGGCAGTTGTTTTATCTTCTGTGTTTATGAATTCAAATATATTCCTGCCGATATAGTTTTCAGGGTCATAACCAAGTATTTTGGTTACTGATGGACTGGCGTATATGATCTTGCCGCTTCTGTCAACCAGAGATATAAGGTCGGTAATGTTCTCAATCAATGCCCTGAATCGTTTATCTTTTTCCGAAAGCTCAGCTTCGGCTTTTTTCCGTTCGGTGATATCAATGCATATCTGGTTTATAGCAACAGTATCGCCATTTTTTTCGTATTCAGCATATAAATATGTATCAAGCCAAACAACCTGTTTGTTCCTGCTGATTATTCGGTAATCAATATGCTGTGTACCTGTATATCCCTGCGCAGCCCACTCTTTATAAAAATTAAATACTTTCTCCCTGTCATCAACATGTATCATTTCCACCAGATCGGTATCATTGAGGTGGTTGAATTCTTCCATGGAAAAACCCGACTGCCTGATAAATTCATCATTCACGAAATCATACGCACCGCTTTTAAGCATAACCCTTGTAACTGCTACAGGTGCATTGGCAGCAAGATTTTTATATTTGTTTTCATTCTCAATTATCTTTTCCTGCGCTTTTTTCTGCTCTGTAATATCTATGCATATCTGGTTTATTGCGGCTACATTTCCTTTTTCATCAAAATCAGCGAAGAGAAATGTATCTACCCAAATAACTTCGCCTAGCCTGTTAAAGGTCCGGTAGTCAATATGCTGCGTATCTTTATAACCATCTTCCCTCCATTTATTAAAGAACTGCTTAACCCGCTCATTATCTTCAGGATAAGCCATTGATTTGAGAGAAGCTTCATCAAGGGAATTATACTCGGTCATACTGTAACCGGTCTGTCTTGTGAATTCATCATTCACATATTCGTATTTCATTGTCTCAGCATTAATGCGTGTAACTGCAATAGGCGCATTTGCTGCCAGATTTTTATATTTCTTTTCACTTTCCAGAATTGCGAGTTCCGCTTTTTTGCGCTCAGTGATATCAATACATATCTCATTCATTATCACTGCCCTGCCTGAATCATCGAAATCGGCATATATAAAAGTATCAAGCCATATCAATTCTTTCTTAAGGTTCAGTATCCTGTAATCAAAATGAAGCATTCCTTTGAAGCCGTTCTTCTTCCAGAGGTCATAATTATCCTGAACTTTTCTCCGGTCATCAGTGTAAATGATATTTGTTTTATCTTCCCTCGGCAGGTGGCTGTATTCTTCCACAGAGCATCCCATCTGGCGCGCAAACTCATCGTTGGCATATTCAAAATCATTGGTGGTCATTGAAAATCTCGCAACAGATACGGGCGCGTTCTGCGCAAGGTTCCTGTACTTTTTTTCACTCTCAAGCAAAGCTATCTGGAATTCTTTGTTGGGGGTGATATCACGGCAGATGATAAACAATTCCCTGGGGATACCGTTTATATCGGATATTAATCTTGTACTTTCGTTAACCCAAATTACACTTCCGTCTTTACGCAGTTTTCTGAATTCGAGTTTTGCGCTTTCCAGTTTTTTCGAAAAGATCTCGCTTATTCTTTCAACTACAAGATCCCTGTCTTCAGGGTGAACCACTTTCCATACTTCATTGCCAATCAGATCGTCTATCTCATATCCAAGATACTGTGCTCCGAATTTATTAACAGACTTCACTTTCCCTGTAGGCGAAATAGAAAAATACATATCCGGCGCGCTGTCGTAAAGATCCTGGAAGCGTTTTTCGCTTTGCTTTACCGCTTCTTCAGCTTTTTTGCGCTCAGTAATATCACTTGCAATACCTATATGCGCAACCGGTTCACCTTTATCATTCCTCAGTATTGAAGTTGAAAGATATACGGGAAACTCCCTGCCATCTTTTGCCCTGTTCAGCAATTCGCCCTGCCAGCCGCCTTTTTGAGTATGCTCAAGGATCTCATTATTTATATCCGGGGGATTATTATGGCTTCTTACAAAATTTATCGCTTTACCAATAATATCTTCTTTGGAATATCCATAGATCGTTTCAAAGGCATCATTTATGAATATAACTTTTCCGTCAAGATCTGTTATACTTACGCATTCAGATATACCCTTAACGGCCATCGCAAGCATATCAATTTTTTCCTGTGCAAGCTTGCGTTCCGTTATATCTCTTACAAAAAGCTGTACAACTTCTTCATCAAGCATTTTTATAAGACGCATGCTGATTTCCACATCAACATAAGTGCTGTCTTTGCGCTTGTACTGGGTTTCAAACTGGTAATTCCCTTTTTCTTTTAGCGAAGAGTATATCATAAAGGTATTATCAATGATATTCTCGTTTATCAGCTCAGAAAATTTCATCTTACCAAGCTCTTCCTTGGTATATCCAAGTAAATTACTTGCCTGGTTATTTACTGAAATTATCCTGCCGTTAAGCGACTGGACAAAAATAGCATCAGTAGCGTAATCAAACAGGTTACGGAATTTGGTTTCGCTTTCCCGCAAAGCTGTTTCGGAAATTTTTCTTTCGGTAATATCCTGAATGATAAGAACAGCACCGGTCAATCTGCCTTTATCATCCCTTAAAGGTGAGGAACTGTGATCAATTGAGATCTCCCTGCCATCACGTGCTATAAGCACGGTATGATTACTTCTTCCGATAACAATATTTTCAGCAAGAACCCTTTCAACCGGGTTAGGCATCGGCTCTTTGGTATCTTCATCAAACAATTTCAGGAGTTCATATATTCTTTTTCCCGCAACTTCCTGAAGGGTCCACCCGGTAAGTGCTTCGGCTACCGGATTAAGGAATTTAATAAAACCGTATTGGTCTGTAACAATTACAGCATCACCAACGCTTTTTAATATTGCGCTTAACCAGCGTTCATTTTCTTTAAGCTTGGTTTCCATCTGGTGCTTGTAAAGCGCCATTTCAATACTTGAGCGAAGGTATCTTTCTTCGAATGGTTTAAGGATATAGCCCAGCGGCTCAGTCATTTTTGCGCGCTTCAGCGTGCGGTCATCTTCGTATGCTGTTAAATATACAATAGGGATATTATATTTTTTTCTTATCTCTGCGGCAGTTTCAATACCGTCAATATCACCTTTAAGTACAATATCCATCAATACAAGATCAGGGCGCAGTTCTTCCGCCCGGGATATTGCCTCTCTTCCGGTAAATACAACATCGGGTACAATGTAACCTAAGCCCTCAAGACAGTTTTTTATGTCCTGGGCTATGATACCCTCATCTTCAACTACCATTATACGCGGGGTTCCGTTAAGTTCACTCACCTAAGCACCCTCTTCTTCAGCATATCTTTTTTCAATATTACGTATATTTTTTGAAGCCTGTTAGTCAGGCCTATTTTTTACCTCATCAATACTTCATTTTTCTGCATTTTTCCCTATTTTGATGAACCTGATTCCAAAAACTTCTGAAATGGATTATTAAGTTAGCATTTATACGGTATAGCTTCAATACCATTAATACGTTACTTACGAAGATATATTTCATTAATGCTTTACCTTCTCATTTATTGCAGTTAAATTTGTAAGAATATGCACAATAATATCAATAAACTGAATATTTTGATTTCATGCGGCTCCTTTTCATGGGGTGGCCTGGAGATGTTCTCGCTGGAAACCGCAAAAAAACTTGCTGAAAAGGGAATGAATATCAAAATACTGTGCACAGAAAACTCAAAACTTCAGGAAGAATCTGAAACTTCGGGTTTTGAAACTCTCCCCTATTTTGGAAAAAATAAAAACATACCCTCGTCAATTCTTAAACTCACCAAATACCTAAAGAATTCAGATACAGATATCATTCATTCAAACCACTCACATGACCTTTGGGTTTTGACCCCCGCACTGAAACAGGCAGGAACAGCAGCAAAACTCTTTTTAACCAAACATATGGCAAGCGGAGTGAAAAAGAATGATCTGCTGCACCGGTATTTGTATAAAAGAATTGATGCCGTCTTTGCAATTTCATCTTACATTCAGCAAAGCTTAAAAAATACAACGCCGCTGCCCGAAAACAAAATTATTTTACTGCCAGTTGGTATCGACATTAAAAGATTCAACCGGCAGAGGTTTGCACCAGTTGAAGTAAAAAAAGAACTGGGTTTGCCGAAAGATAAGTTAATTGTAGGAATAGTCGGCAGAATGACCCCGGGTAAAGGGCATGAAGAATTCCTTGAAGCGGCAAAGATCCTGAACGATAAATATGAAGATAAAATATTCTTTTTAGTGATAGGGAATGCAAGTTATGGTGAAGAAGAATATGAAACGGGTATCAGAAAGATGGCAGAGATACTGGGTTTAAAAAACATTAAATTTACGGGCTATGCATCAGTGCCTGAAAAAGCTATGACTGCTATTGATATACTCTCATTCCCGTCTCATGATGAATCATTTGGGAGGGTACTGCTCGAAGCAATGGCTCTGGAAATTCCCACCGCCGCAAGCGGTTACGCAGGTGTGCTTGATATAACAATTGATAATGAAACCGGGCTGCTCTTCAGGCCCAAAGATCCACTTAGCCAGGCAGAAGCACTGGAAAAGCTTATACTGGGTAAAGATTTGAGAGAAAAATTCGCTCTTGCCGGCAAAAAGCGCGCAGAAGAAGTATTCACATTTGATATAATGATCAACGATTTAATTAAACATTACACTTCATAATATGGCAGGAAGAAGATTAAGCGCAGGATTGATAATGTTCCGAAGAGTAAACGGGCAAACTGAGGTTTTTCTCGCACATCCCGGGGGGCCCTACTTCCACAAAAAGGAAGAAGGACACTGGAGCATTCCAAAAGGTGAACCTGAAATTGAGGAAGAACTTCTCGTGACGGCGATTCGTGAGTTTAAGGAGGAAACCGGTATTACTCCTATAGGCGATTTTATTCCGCTCGGTTCAATTATACAGAAAGGCGGCAAGGAAGTACACGCCTGGGCATTTGAAAGTGACCTGCCGAAAAATTATGTTCATGAATGCAATATATTTGAAGAAGAATGGCCGCCGCACTCAGGAGAGTTCAAAGAATTTCCGGAGGTGGATAAGGTTGGATTCTTTGGAATTGATGAGGCAAAAAAGAAAATTAAAGGTACCCAGATCCCGTTGATAGACCGTTTGCTGAAGATCTTAAGCTCAACTGAATAAATTAACTCAGCCTTTCCAGTCTTCTTTTAACAAAGCATAAAAATAGCCGTCCCAATATTCGTTATTATATTTAGTGATCTTTCTTTTCATTCCTTCGCGCACAAATCCAAGCTTTTCATAACATTTGTATGCAGGTGCATTATAAGTGTATACATTTAGTTCTATCCTCATAATGTTAAGTTCACCAAAGGCAAAATTGATCATCTTCCTTATCATCATCTCAGCTATACCTTGACCCCTGAAATTCTTATCAACAAATATCCTGCATAAAGAGGCAAACCCGTTTCTTCTGTCAATTGCGCCAAGTTCGCACATTCCTGCTATTTTCCCGTTTTCTTCAGCCGCTTTATAAATTATTCTTTTTGGTTCAGGTTTTTCGGTTTCGGAATAATATTCCTTTAACTGTTCAATTGTAAGAGGATAATCAAAAACAGGTCCGCACCATTGCAGCATTGTTTTTTCATCTTCAGCCCAGCTGACCAAGGTACCAAGATCCTCTGCTTTAAGTTCACTTATTTTTATATCCACAGTAATATTTTTTATAGTAATTATTTTTCCGCAAAAACAACTATATGACCGTCGGGATCGGAATAGTATGCGGCACTATCACCCCAATCTCTTTTTTTCATCGGACTTATTTCAACAGCACCGGCAGCAAGGGCTCTTTTGCATAAAGTCTTGGCATCATCGGTAAAAATATACAATTCACACCGCGGTGTTCCATTGGAACTTTCCGGGTCCGGTGTTTTTCCATCCAATATTTTCTTAATTCCTGAAGCAGGCATTAATCCAAGTTTAGTTCTATCTGAAAGGATATATTCAGTCATTCCTTCTACATCAAGGCTGGGTGCTAAATTAAGTACATAGGAATAAAAATCCCTGCTTATTTTCTGATCGGAAACATAAAGGATAAATTCAAAATTAATATCCATAATAAATTACGCTATAATTAATTGAAACTCAGATCTTTCCCATAACATAAAGCTGGGTAAGCGTGGGTACCGGGCTGCCACCTTTTTTCTCCAAGGTCACGGCAAATGCGTCAGCATCTGCAATAGTAACCGGCATCATATGCATATCATCGCCAGACCCTGGCTGCATATCAAATACTCCTGCATCAATGGGCTTTCCGTCTTTCAATGCCCAAAGCTGGTATTGTTTATCTTCAGGCGGCATTGGAAGATTACTAACATTCAGCATTACCTTTTTGCTGTTCGGGTTCCAGTATACCGTAGCAAATGATTGCGGTGCAATTTCCATACCTTTTAGATCCACAATTTTATTGCTTCGGTTCATAACCATCTTCATATCCGTTGATTTCTTATCCATATCCAGCCTGATCTTTTCATACTCAAGCTTCATCTTATTGTTTTCATTCACAACACCCGTCATCTGTTCTTCAGTGTTCTTAAGCTTTGTAAAGAAGTAAACATTCCCGACAATATTAAGCACAAGGAAGATCCATACCGCTGCCATTAAGTAATTGAATCTTGCCGGCTGCTGAACATAATTAAATGAATTGTTTCCGGCTGTATCAATCGCATTTAACTTACCGGCAGCTTCAGGAACTGAAAGAATATTTGCACTGCTTACTCCCTCTATCTCATCGATCCTGTTTAATATTGTACTTCTCAGCTCCGGTTTTGGATTCTTTTTAAATGCAGCCGAGTACGATAAGAGCGCATCCTGAATAGCGGCAAGCTCAGCCTGCACTTCAGGGTATTGCGCAGCCATAGCTTCTACTTCGCGGGCTTCAGTATCACTTAAAGCCCCGGCAGCGTAAAGCTCAAGCACTCCGGATTGTATGTATTCTTTAGTATTCACAATTCAATGTACAAAATGATATTTCTGTACTGCTGATTATTATTTATGTATAAATATCTCTTAAATTATTAATTGCTGTTCGTATTCTTGTTTTCACTGTCCCAAGCGGAATCCCGAGTTTTTCCGCAGTTTCAGCCTGGGTAAAACCCTGGAAATATACCATATCTATCAATATCCTTTGTTCAGGAGCAAGCTTATCTATCATATCCTTAACACCAATATGTTCCGGGTTAAAAGCCGCTGCGGGACTTTCTTCAATTATATTTACGTAATCTTCAATATCGCGGTTTTGCTGTGAATTTTTGTAATCTTTTGAGCGAATTTTATCAATTGCAAGATTCCTGGCTATGTTTCCCATCCAGGTTACAAGTTTTGCTTTTGCAGGGTCATAACTATTAATATTGTTCCAAACCTTAACAAAAACTTCCTGCAGCAGGTCTTCGGCAGTTTCATCACTTTTTACAATTCTTGCAATAATACCAAAAAGCAGGCTGGAATATTTATCATATAATATACCAACCGCATCCCTGTTCTTCTGTTTCAGAGATGTTACTATTTGCTCCTCAGTTATTTCCTGCAGTTGGTCTTTCAATTTATGGATGAACTTATGCAAAGGTGAAGATAAAATGTCATTTATTCAATTTCAGAATTTATACCAAACAAAAGGGACTCAATTGAGTCCCTTTATTAACAATAATATCATACTGCAAGCTAATTTAAGTATTGAACATCTGCCGGAACTGTAAAAATACTTTCCGGTATATCTGAAATAGTATCATAGTTTACTGCCTCAATTGAATTACCTTCGGTGGCGTTGCCTACCCGGCGTTTCAGCATTAGATTATCCTGGTACATATAATAGTCGCTGGACGCATGGTCACCCGGTACAGTCTGTGATGCAATTGTGTATTTTACACATTCCATTCCTAATACGCTTTCAGAACCTGCCCGTGTGCCGGAATTGAATATCTTCCCGTCATTTGGCAGATCAAGTATATAGACTCCTGTTTGCATACCAACATAATTCATATCAACAGCGTTCTTTGAACCAAACTTGCCGGCTGAATTAGTCACAATGTTGTATATCTTTGGTTCATCTTTTAAAACAAATATCTCTGTTGTGGATGAATCAGGTTTGCCTGAATTGTCCTTTTTTACGAATTTGATCTTGCTGCCGCTGCGGTACATTATCAATTTGCTTTTGATATTCCCACCGGCATCCTTTAAGACATATTCAATAATATACTTTGTATCATAGCTCTGCGTAAATATAGTGTTTGCGGAGAAAACTAAAAAAAACAGTACTGCTGTTGCTGCTAAACAGGCTCTGTACATTTTCTGCTCCAGTTAAGTTTTTTAGAATTTGATAATATACCATATTATTATGGTTTATTATACCTGAATTGGAAGAAAACATTAAACTTATTTAAACTATGGTTATTTAATATTCATATATTTCATATTATATTACAGCAGAAAACTGAATATATGAGCGAAAATCCTGAAAAAGGCAAAGTACTGATATCAGAACCCTTTTTGAATGATCCTAATTTTAAGAGGACAATCATATTATTGACAGAGCACGGCGAAGAGGGCTCAATTGGGTTTGTATTGAACAAACCCACTGATTACATGATACACCAGGTTGTAGAAGAATTCCCCGAATTCGATTCTGTTGTGTATTACGGCGGACCCGTTCAGCTGAATACCCTGCAATTTATTTATAAAGGCGAAAATATTATTGACGGCTCAATTGAAATTATGCCCGGTCTTTACTGGGGCGGAAGCTTCGATATACTGAAAACACTTATCACCTCCGGTGCGGTTGCACCCGGTGATTTCAGATTTTTCCTGGGATACTCCGGGTGGACTGATGGACAAATTGATGATGAACTTGAAATTAATTCATGGATAGTGGCATCAACAACAATTGAGAACATTTTCTCAGATGAACCCGATAAGCTTTGGCGTGAAACACTAAAAGGCATGGGCAAAAAATTTGCGATACTTGCAAGCTTCCCTGAAAATCCAAGCGTAAATTAAATTAGACATTAAAAGATAATTATGTATTCAACACTACTTTCGCTGCACTCAATTTTCAGATGGCTGGTTGTTCTTGGGGTTTTGTATACAATATACAGGGCGTATTCGGGTTTGTTCGGGAAACGATCATTTGATCCCGCTGACGCAAAGACAAGGAAATACACGGTCATCGCAGCTCACATTCAGCTGGTGATTGGATTGGCACTTTACTTCCTGAGTCCATTAACAAAATATTTCATGAGCAATTTCAGCGCGGCAGTAAAAGTGCGTGATATCAGGTTCTACGGAATGGAACACACTATTGTTATGATACTGGCAGTAATATTGATAACAATCGGTTCTGCTATATCTAAAAAGAAAACGGATGACCATGCAAAATTTAAGGCGCTGGCGATATGGTTCACAATTGCTGTGATACTTATCTTGCTTATGACACCATGGCCATTCTCGCCGTTTTCAAGCAAGCCATTTTTCAGATTTTAAGCAGTAAAATTCAAAGTTATCTGTACTATCTCGGGTCTGTTGCCGGTTCTCATAGGCGGACCCCATGAGCCAACTCCGCAGGAGACATAATAATGCGTATTCCCTTTCTGTTTGTATCCCATGCTTACTTCATATAACTTTTTAGTAATAAAATTGAACGGCCATAACTGTCCGTGGTGAGTATGTCCGCTTAACTGGAGGTCTATTCCGATTACTTCAGGCTCTTCCAGTCTGAGCGGCTGATGATCCATTAGTATAACAGGCAGGTTTTTATCAACTCCTTCTATTAATTGGTTCAGCGGTTTTCTGCGAATACCCGCAAAACCCTTTGAAGCGCGGTCTTCCCTGCCAATAATATAAAATGATTCAGCCACTTTAACTGTCTTATCCCTCAGTACGATCAATCCGTGTTCTGTCAAATATTCCACTGAAGGCTCTACCCCGCCTATGTATTCATGATTACCAGTGACAGCATATACTCCGTATTTGGCTTTTAGAGTTCGAAGCAATTCACCAGCATTTTGTTTTATGACAGGTCCAATATCTTCATCTACTACATCACCCGGCAAAAGGATTATATCAGGCTCAAGGGAATTTATCATATCAACAATTTTTCTCAGTCTTTTCCGGTTTATGATAGTACCAAGGTGAATATCAGAAGCCATTACTATTCTAAGCGATTTGAGAACACCGGCTCTTTTGTTGATGTTAATATTCAGTTCTTTAATTACCGGATTCGCTGCATTGAAATACCCCAATATTACAATTAAGATTACGACGGAACTCACACATAGGAAGAACAAAACCTGATAATCAGGCGAATAAAATGAAACAGGAAG